>NZ_JAZGJN010000283.1:0-85318 GCF_038085095.1 Photorhabdus sp. P32
ATTATCATTAAATATAAAAATTCTTTGATGAAGATTATTTTGTAAATGTAATTCATTTTCATTTAAATATATTAAATGAGATTCATTTTCATTTTTTTATTGAAAAATATATTTATATTTCAATGTGATATATATATTTAATTTATTTTCTCTTATTGGGTTTTATTATTTTGATTTAATTGGCATAATACAGGGGAATTAATGACTGGAGTATCCATTATGTTAAACCAAGAAATGATTAATAAATTAAATGAGCAGATGAATCTGGAGTTCTATTCTGCGAATTTATATCTGCAAATGAGTGCATGGTGCAGTGAACAAGGGTTACCAGGCGCCGCTGCGTTTTTTAAATCACACTCTCAGGAGGAAATGCAGCATATGCATCGCTTGTTTGATTATCTGAGTGATACAGGCGCAATGCCGCGTTTGGGGCAAATTGATGCGCCTTCGGCCGATTATAAATCTATAACCCATGTACTCAATAGCACTTATGAACACGAGAAGTTCATTACTGCCGAAATTAATAAACTTGCTCATTTGGCGATAACCACGCAGGATTATTCTACTTTTAACTTTCTGCAATGGTATGTAGCAGAACAGCATGAAGAAGAGAAATTGTTTAAATCTATCCTTGATAAATTGGATATGGTTGGTGAGGATGGTAAGGCACTCTTCCTATTAGATAAGGATCTGAAAGGTCTGGCTGCTGCAAATCCTGTCTAATGAAATGGAATTAATTAGCCGCAGTAGTCGCAACAACTTTAGGTATTTAAAGTCAATGCTGCGGTTTTCCTTTATTTTTGCGCGATAGTTCACAAGACGTAATTCTCATCGTAAGTTATCGCAGATAAGATAACTCTTTTGATATAAAATGATGACAATTTATAGAGATTCATTTGAAAATTAAGAGGTTATTGATGACCATTAGCGCAATCCGCTCTTTTTGCCGAAAATTATCTGCTTTAATTGTTCTTTTTGTTGGCATATCTTGCCAGCAGGCTTTAGCCCATGCGCATTTGACAGAACAAATTCCGGCAGAAGATACTACTGTAGAAAATACACCGCAGGTAATCACACTAGGCTTTTCTGAAGGTATTGAACTGAATTTTAGTAAAGTAAAAGTGATTGGCCCGGAGAATAGACCCATTAAAACCGGAAAATTGAAGCTTGATCCGGCAACTAATACAAAACTGATTCTGCCTATCGAAGATAAATTAACGACAGGGAGATATGATGTTAACTGGAGCGTGGTCTCTGTTGATGGGCATAAGACTAAAGGTGTCTATAGCTTTACAGTGAAATAATGATGTCTCTGGCGGCGTTGTATATTCTTTGTCGTTTCACCCATTTTGTGGCAGTTATGTTAATGTTTGGTTTTAGCGTATTCACTGCCATCTTGGTTCCTGAGCGTTTATCTGTTCTGATTGATGCGCGCCTTCGTTTAGGGGTAATTATCAGTACCGTTGTGACATTAATAACAACAATTGGATGGTTGGCAATTCAAGCGGGAATAATGGGTGATGGCTGGCAGGATATTTATAATCTAGAAATCTGGTTGGCAGTACTGGGAACAACTTTTGGTAAAGTTTGGCAATGGCAAATACTGATTTCAATAGTTGCTACGGGGTTTTTGTTTATCAGTAAACAAAAAGCCAGAAATATTCTGATGTTAATCAGTTCTACCGTTTTACTTTCCTGCCATGCCTTTATGGGCCATTCGGTAATGCATGATGGGATAACAGGTATTTTTTCTCAGATTAATCAGGTAATTCACTTAGTGAGTGTTGGGTATTGGTTTGGTGGATTATGGCCCTTTTTGCTATGCCTGCAATTTTTACGGATACACAATGAATTGGCTATAGGGTTGGATAAACAGATTATGATTTCTATGATGCGCTTTTCCACATATGGTCACGTTGCTGTAACCCTAATTATTATGACTGGCATCATAAACAGCTTAATTTTGCTGCCTAACTGGCCGAAATACAGTGGCAGTGAGTATCAATCCATGCTATGGCTGAAGATAGCCCTGGTGGCGGGTATGGTGATGCTTGCATTAATTAACCGCTATATCCTGGTTCCTAAATTGAAGCAACCTGGCCGCTATCAATTGTTGATTATCAATAGTTGGGTTGAAATTATTCTTGGAGCATTGGTTTTATTATGTGTTGCTGTTTTTGCTACTTATCAACCGATTTGATTTTCTTAACTATATCCTATGGATTTCAAGATGCATCGCGACGGCAAGAGAGCGAATCTCTGGGAGCATAGCTAACTATGTGAAAAGCTCCACCTCGCTCGTTTTTATATCTACCTTGGTAACTTTATGAAACGTTTACTTTTATTACTTCCCTTGTTTTGTCTCTCTTTTCAAAATGTTGCTGCGCCGATTGAAACGGTGAGTAAGCTACAATTTGGTGATAAATGGGCATTTACACGGGAGGAAGTGATGTTGGATTGCAGAGCAAATAAGGCTCTGTTTGTGATTAATCCAAGTACGCTAGTGCAATATCCATTGAACGATATAGCTACAGAGATGATGAAGGTAGGGAAGGTGAATGCTAAGCCTTTGGATATTATTCTATTGGATGATGGCAAAAATCCGACTCAAAAAATGAGTATAGAGCCATTCCAACAAGCAGCTTTAGCATTGTGCGATAAAAGATAATGTCATTGAGTAAGCGATAGCGTCTATTTGGCTTAATGGAAGATGTTGTTTTTGGTTATTTATTATCCAAAAAGTTGGTAAAATGCAAGTATGTCAGCTACGCTTTAAATTGTAAGTTGTTTTACGTCTCAATGACACTTTTAGCGCACGGCTCTTAAGAGCCATTTTCCCTAGGCCGAGTAGAGGAGTCAACTCGGCCTTTTTTTGTCACAAGTTTTGTGGACATCAGGCCACCCTCATAACCCATGCATGTTTTTGTCTGTCATAATGTTTTCTGTAGAGAAGAATGTGTTTGTCGTTTAGTAAGGCGGGAATACTGGTGTGTTCATCCCATCCATCCAACTGCATACAAAGTTCGCGGTCGGAATTACAAGGAATGCTAATGGTGATATCGTCCTCTTCGGAGGGTAAAGAGAGAATAGCATCATCAATTTCGTAGCTGGAAATTCTTAATTTTGTCTGGTTCATGATTATTCCTTAACGTTTAGATAACAGGTAAGACCAGTGCGGCCATCATTGAGGATAGATCAAATAGCTGAGATTGCCAGTAATAATATTTTCTGTGTTGGATAATCGGTAGAGGATATTGCTGTTATAATTATCCGTTCTAAAACTTACTTTTGTCATATTGCTTTTTTTATCTTTGTCATTCTTTGACCTTTTATACATTCAGTAGGAAATATTTATTTGGTGTGGTAGTAAGGATTAAAAGTGTTAGGGATGGAGTAGTAAATGCAATAATTCTACAGATAAATTGTTTGAATGTTTTGTTTTTTACTACACAGCGAGTCAACTCTCAAATGAAAGGGGCTAATGAGCGACACTGTTATCAGATAATTGATCTTTATAATTGTGGAAAAATTCAATTTGATTTTATTGTATGAGGGCATAGCGATGCTGACAGTGAATCATATTTGTACTGGTTGCACCTCTGATAATGTTTTGGTGAGTAGTGTGATATCTCACAAGCCTTTACCAGTACTCAATAAATATAATTAAAGAATATCTTATTAAAGACAGTAAAAAATTTACGTCAGTGTGACAGACTGTTAACCTTATTGTTATGGGCATTTGATATTTTTTTGATATAAAAATAGAGATGCGTTTTGTGAATTTCATCGGATAGGTCAATTATGAATAAAAATGAGTTCTATCGGGAGCTTACGGGGGACTTAAAAGCTCTGTTGTCTGGTGAGTATGACTTAATAGCGACGCTGGCTAATGCCAGTGCATTGTTGTATGAACGCTTGCATGACGTTAACTGGGTTGGTTTTTACCTGATTGATGGCGATACGTTGGTGTTAGGGCCATTTCAGGGAAAAATTGCTTGTGTCAGAATACCTGTTGGCAAGGGGGTGTGCGGAACGGCTGTATCGGAAAAGCGCATCCAGCGTGTTGATGATGTTCATGCGTTCCCAGGTCATATTGCCTGCGATGCCGCTAGCAACGCTGAAATTGTGTTGCCATTGATCGTAAGCGATAGAGTCATCGGTGTATTGGATATTGATAGTACGGTCTTTAATAGATTCGACGAAAAAGACGAATCTGGCTTACAAGCCCTTGTTGATGGGCTTTGTACTCATTTAAAACAGTGCGTTGTGCCTAAATATGTTGAATTGAATGTAACTTAACATATGGATAACGTGGCATTTATCAGCAACGCTATTATAATGACGCCAGTTCATGCCTATGCTGGTTGGCAAAACCGTTGTAATCAGGAAATTTCATGGAAAATCAACCTAAGTTGAATAGTAGTAAAGAGATTATTGCTTTTTTAGCTGAGCGTTTCCCGCTCTGTTTCGTCGCAGAAGGTGAAGCTCGTCCTTTAAAGATCGGTATTTTTCAAGATATCGTTGAACGTATTCAGGACGAAGAGTGTTTAAGTAAAACACAACTGCGCTCCGCCTTACGTCTGTACACATCAAGTTGGCGCTATCTGTATGGTGTTAAAGAAGGTGCGCAACGTGTTGACCTTGATGGTAATTCGTGCGGTGAACTGGAAGCGGAACACATTGAACACGCTCTCCAGCAACTGACTGAAGCCAAAGCACGGGTTCAGGCACAGCGTGCAGAGCAAAGAGCTAAAAAACGTGAAGCTGAAAATGCGGCTGCTGGTGAAAAAAATGAACGGCCTATAGCCAAGAAACCAGCTCCTCGTCGTCGTGCTAACAATACTGAGGGGGAAAAACGGCAGCAACAACCACGCCAACAAAAGCGCCCTCAGCAAGCACGTAAGCCAGTTGCTAAACCTGCTCAACCTGCACCTACTCAGATTGTCGATGTTTCATCGCTGAAAATTGGTCAGGAAATTAAAGTAAGAGTGGGTAAAAGTTCAGTGGATGCTTCTGTGCTTGAAATCGCCAAAGATGGCATACGAGTACAATTGCCTTCCGGTTTGGCAATGATTGTACGCGCAGAACATTTACAGTTCTGATACGGAGGCCAACCTGGGCATGAACAAATTCGTCAGACTGGCTTTTGTCTTAGGTGTTTCAATTTTTGGTACTTGTTATGCAAATACAAACAGTCCAGTGGCTGTTCCTGTTCGTATTGAACAACTACCTATATTGAAACAAGAACCTCAGCATTCAACAGTGAGCGAGCGGGTAACATCCCGCTTCACTCGTTCTCATTATCGCCAATTTGATTTAAATGGTGATTTTTCGGCAAAAATATTTGACCGCTACCTCAATATACTGGATTACAGCCATAACATATTATTGGCGTCAGATGTTGCTCAGTATGCCGATAAGAAAAATTTGTTAGGCAAGGAATTGGAAAGTGGAAATCTGGAAATTCCATATGACTTGTTTAATTTATTACAGAAACGTCGCTTTGAGCGTTATCAGTACGCTTTATCGCGTCTTGAACAGCCAATGAATTTTGATGGTAACGATACAATTGATGTTGATCGTTCCAAAGCCCCTTGGCCACAGAGTGTGGAAGAGCTAAATAAACTTTGGGATGCTAAAGTTAAGTATGATTGGCTCAACCTCAAGCTCAGTGGCAAAGAGGACAGTAAAATCAAAGAGATGCTCACCAAGCGCTATCAATCTGCGTTAAAACGTCTGACACAAAGTCAAAGTGAAGATGTTTTCCAATTGATTATGACTGCGTTTGCCCGTGAAATTGATCCTCATACTAATTATCTTTCACCACGCAATACTGAACAGTTTAACTCAGAAATGAGTCTTTCCCTGGAAGGGATTGGTGCTGTTTTGCAAATAGATGATGACTACACGGTTATAAATTCTTTGGTTGCTGGTGGACCTGCCGCCAAGAGCAAAGCATTAAACGTGGGCGATAAGATTATCGGTGTTGCTCAGTCAGGGAAATCTATGGTGGATATTATTGGCTGGCGTCTGGATGATGTGGTTGCGCTGATTAAAGGTCCTAAAGGAAGCAAAGTACGGCTTGAGGTTATTTCTGATACCAAAGGGGCGAAACCACGTATTGTTACTTTAACTCGTGAGCAGATCCGTTTGGAAGATCGGGCTGTGAAGATGTCAGTTAAGACAATCGGTCAGGAAAAAGTGGGCGTTCTTGATATCCCCGGTTTTTATGTTGGTTTGACTGATAATGTTAAAACCCAATTACAAAAACTGACCAAACAGCATGTCAGTGCTATTGTCATTGATTTGCGTAGCAATGGCGGCGGCGCTCTGACAGAGGCGGTTTCTTTATCAGGCTTGTTTCTCCCAAGCGGCCCGATTGTCCAGGTTAGAGATAATAATGGAAAAATCCGTCAGGATTCTGACACCGATGAAGTGGTGTACTATAAAGGGCCCTTGGTTGTTCTGGTAGACCACTTTAGTGCGTCTGCTTCTGAAATTTTTGCCGCTGCGATGCAAGATTATGGGCGAGCCTTGATTGTTGGTGAACCGACTTTTGGTAAAGGCACAGTTCAGCAATATCGTTCTTTGAGTCGTATTTACGATCAAATGATGCGTCCTGATTGGCCGTCACTGGGTTCTGTCCAATATACGATTCAGAAGTTCTATCGTGTGAATGGCGGTAGTACTCAGCGTAAAGGGGTAACTCCTGATATCGTAATGCCAACGGGGGTTGATCCGGCAGAAACGGGGGAAAGTTTCGAAGATAATGCTTTGCCTTGGGATAGCATTCCTCCTGCCCGTTATACAGGGTCTAAAATTATTGCTGCATTGGTTCCTCAGTTGAATACCGCTCACAATGCTCGCATTACAAATGATTCAGAATTCAAATATATCAATGAGGATATTGCTCACTATAAGGCGATGAAAGAGCATAAAAATATTGTTTCTCTGAACTATGCGCAAAGGGAGAAAGAGAATAAAGAAGCGGATGCTCTGAAGTTGAATCGTATAAATGATCGCTTTAAACGCGAGGGTAAAAAGCCGTTAACTTCACTGGATGATTTACCTAAAGATTATCAGGGGCCAGATCCCTATCTTGATGAGTCAGTGAAAATTGCTCTTGATTTAGCGCATCAACCTGCTGAGAAAATGTTAGCTAAATCTAAATAAAATAATGGGTTAAAGCCTGTCAATGATTAATGCCCAATACCGTTCGCTTAGGATGTTTTGAGTGAACGTATATTGGGCTTTCAGTAACATGAATAGTCTTTTTAGGGTGTTTTTTCTTTTCAGGAAAGATGAATTGTTTCACATTTTCTCAGCATTACCGGGGATTGGAGTATTCTGTTTAACCAATTGGTGTTAGGCTAATGCGGGTTTTTTTATGATTTTGTAAAGTTGTGTTGTTCTTATCGCTTAACAGGTTAAAAGCCTTGAATATAGCGAGAATAGCCCTATTTATAGAGTAGTTCTGAAAGTGCATTGATTATTAATAAAGGAAGCCGGTTTTTATGATGCGAATTGTTTTGTTCCTCCTCACTAACCTCGCTGTTATGTTGGTGTTCGGGATAATACTTTCTTTGACAGGAATTCAGGGGAGTAGTGTACAAGGTCTGATGATTATGGCTGGCCTGTTCGGTTTCGGCGGGGCGTTTGTTTCCCTATTGATGTCCAAATGGATGGCCCTACGTTCTGTGGGGGGGCAGGTCATAGAACAGCCAGCAAATGAAGTTGAACATTGGTTAGTTGAAACTGTTCGCCGTCAAGCGGAACAGGTCAATATTGCCATGCCTCAGGTTGCGATTTATGCCGCGCCTGATATTAATGCATTCGCTACCGGAGCGCGTCGTAATGCTTCTCTGGTGGCTGTCAGCACCGGTCTATTGGACAACATGAGTAGGGCAGAAGCAGAAGCTGTTATTGCTCATGAGATTAGTCATATTGCGAATGGCGATATGGTGACGATGACCTTGTTGCAAGGGATAGTAAATACTTTCGTTATCTTTATTTCTCGTCTGTTGGCTCAGGCTGTATCAAGTTTCTTGTCTGGCAACAGTGATGAGGAAGAGAGTAACTCCTCTGGCAATCCAATTGTTTACATGGTTGTTTCAATGGTGTTGGAAATAGTATTTGGTATTCTGGCGAGCATTATCACAATGTGGTTCTCCCGTTATCGCGAGTTCCATGCGGATGCAGGTTCTGCTAAGTTGGTCGGCCGTGAGAAAATGATCGCTGCTTTACAGCGTCTGAAAACCAGTTATGAACCACAAGAAGAAGGCAGTATGATGGCGTTCTGTATTAATGGTAAATCAAAGACATTCAGTGAGTTGTTTATGTCTCACCCACCATTGGACAAACGTATTGAAGCGCTGCGTAGTGGGCAATACCTGAATAAATAATATTGTGAATAAAATAAAAAGCCGGGGAAATCAATCCCGGCTTTTTTTGTAGTTTTTGAAGTTGAATTACAGCTGGCTTAATTCAACCTGTTCTTCCTGATCGAAGATAGTCTTATCAGTTTGTCCCATCAGTTGGCTGGTAATAGCGCCAGCGGTCATTGAACCACTTACATTTAGTGCTGTGCGGCCCATATCAATGAGAGGTTCAACAGAAATCAGTAAAGCAATCAGCGTTACCGGTAATCCCATTGCGGGTAAGACAATCAATGCCGCAAACGTAGCGCCGCCACCCACACCGGCAACGCCAGCAGAGCTGATAGTAACAATGCCAACGAGTGTTGCAATCCACATAGGATCAAGAGGGTTTATGCCCACGGTTGGCGCAACCATTGCTGCCAACATGGCGGGATAAATCCCGGCACAGCCATTCTGACCAATTGTTGCTCCGAAAGATGCTGAAAAACTAGCGATAGACTCTGGTACGCCAATACGAAGTGTCTGGGTTTCGACATTCAGTGGAATACTGGCTGCACTGGAACGGCTAGTAAATGCGAAGGTCAACACTGGCCAAGTTTTTTTGAAGAATCTAAGTGGATTGATGCCGATAAGAGAAAGTAGAAACCCATGAACAATAAATACTAGCGCTAGTGCAACGTAGGATGCGATAACAAAGGTTCCCAGTTTTGTAATTTCATGAAGATTAGAGTTGGCGACAACTTTGGTCATCAGGGCCATAACACCATACGGCGTTAAGCGCATAACTAAGCGGACCAGTTTCATTACCCATGCTTGTATAGTATCGATAGCGACTAATATGCGTGCACCCCTCTCATGATCATCTTTTAACATTTGCAGGGCTGCGATACCTAAGAAGGTTGCAAAAATAACAACGCTTATAACAGAGGTTGGATTAGCGCCGGTTAAATCTGCAAATGGATTTTTAGGAATAAAAGATAAAATCAGTTGTGGTACAGATAAATCAGAGACTTTGCTGACGTAGTTGTTTTCGATGGCAGACAGGCGGCTTGCTTCTTGAGGACCTTGAATCAAACCTTCAGCAGTCAGGCCGAACAGGTTGATAATCATGATACCGATAAGCGCTGCAATCATTGTAGTAAATAGCAACGCTCCAATGGTTAGAAAACTGATTTTTCCTAGAGAAGATGCTTTGTGTAATTTGGCAACTGCACTCAAAATAGAGGCAAATACCAGAGGCATAATGACCATTTGTAGAAGCTGTACGTAGCCATTACCTACAATGTTGAACCATGATATAGATTCCTTCACTATGGTATTATCAGAACCATAAATTAGTTGCAGTGCCAAGCCAAAAATAACGCCAATGGCAAGGCCCGCAAAAACCTTTTTCGACAGGTTCCATTGCCGTGAACTGGCTTTTGACAATAGCAAAAGCAGCGCTACGAAGACGAGCACATTCGAAATGAGTGGTAGATTCATCCCCAAACCCCAGAATTCAATTTAGTTAAGTTATAAGCTGTATCGAATCGTGTAAGTCTGCAAACGAACACATTACAACAAGCAGTTGGGGAATATAGTATCAGCTTAAACTATTATCATTTATAACTATATAGAATTTGATATAACAAATGTGACTTTTAAGATTTATTTTTAGTCAATTAGAGCATTAGAAATAGAGATCTTTGATACGATCTATGTAAAAAAATATAGAGTATTCAATATCTTTTGGTAGAAAAACGGCAATAACGATTAATAGGGCGGAAATAAACCTTTCTGCTTTTTTGTTTCCTTGTTTGCCAAGCACAGGTAGACAAAAGCGTATTTTGATTGGCCATAATAACGGCACCCCAGCGGGTGTTAGCATATCTGCAATCAGATGGCTCAAATAGCCAACAATCATGGCATGAAAAAAATCAGTTGGGATTAACCACTCTTCCGGTATTTTTAGCCAGAATAAAGTAATCCCTAATATGAGGGCAAGTAAGCTGTGAGTAAATCCTCTGTGACCACAGAGTTTGGCAATAGGAATGGAGATAAATCTGAATAACCTACCCAAGGTTGAATTAGGGTGATCGATATCGGGCAACAAGGCAGTAAGCAACACCCCTGGTAGCATATGCAACCAGTCTCCATTAGCTATCTCTGGTGTTATTTCTAGCTTGTGTGCCAAAATAATGCTGGCAACGGAAAATAAAAGATGCCCTTCTGCTGTCATAAATTCCTCTGACTAATGACTGTCTATCCATACAGTCGGCGAAGTATAGAGGGTTTTATGTGGGTAAGATAGAGGGTAAAAAGTAAAAATATCTTATTTATTAATATATAACGTTAATATTTAATTAAATTTTTATTTGACAGAATAAGACATAAGCGCTACGGCTATTGTGTGAACAATAAGAAACTGCCATCGACATAAATGATGGCAGCTAAAGTTATAATCAGATGATGTTCATTACAGTTAGTTGTTCGAGTGAACGTGGTTTAATATCTGCTAAAACCCAACGCGGATCATCAAAATGATGAGCTGATGGCACAACAATTGAACGCATTCTTGCAGCTTTCGTTGCTATTATTCCATTGAATGAATTTCCAAGGCTATATAACTTATCGGAGCGACATCCAATTGCTCAGCCGTACGCCTGATTTTGATGCCCCTTGCCAGGGAGAAGCCTGGTACCAAAGTTCCACAACTTGGTCAATACGCAACCCAAGAGTATCCGGTAGTTTTTCTGCTAAAGAAAAATCCAAACCTAATTCACTAAATGCTTTTTTTCTCCCTGGGCCCAATAGGGTTCAGAGTCAATCAGTAAACCATCCATATCAAAAATGGCCGCTTTTATTGGTAAATGAAAGGACATTTATAGTATCTCTTTGGTCAGACAGTTAGCGAAAGCTGATTGTAACAACCTCAGTGGATGAACTCTTTTCCTGATCGGGAACATGGTAAGAAATCCTTAGTTAATTAAATATAAAGTTAAATTTGGTGATTGATGGGCTATGATTAGCCAAAAATAGAATCTGCTTATTGCTATGAGGGGTATCGATGACTTACCAAAAAGCCGGATACATCGCTATTATTAAGCGAGTTTTAGGTTGGGTAATTTTTATTCCGGCACTTTTATCGACCATTGTTTCTGTGATCAATCTTGCTTGGTTACATGGTATTAAAGGTGATGGTATTAATGCTGTTTTGGATGATTTGCTGAAAATGATGGTTGAAATGGTGCGTTTTAATACCCCGTTTCTGGATTTCTTCTGGAAAAATTCGCCAATACCTGAGCATCTGACTGATTTTACCGGATCAACACTTGGTTTCTTGATTATCTATTTTCTTATTTTTTTCGGCCTTGCTATGAGTGCGTCAGGTCAACGGATGTACAGGCAAGTGAAATTTATACGCGAAAACATTGAAGATCAGCTTATTATTGAAAAAGCTAAAGGCAATGATGGCCTGACAAGAGAGCAAATTGAATTAAAAATTAAACTTCCTCGTCATACATTGTTCAGTCAGATTTATATCTTATATATTTCACCGGTAATTATCGGTGCAATTTTTTATTTTCTATTGAAAATTTTAGGCTGGTAGATTCCCCGGTTGGCTATAGCTGCGGAATACCTATTTTCGCAGCTTGATTAGCCACTTTTTAGCTATTTTCAGTCAAAATATTATCAATAATATTTTGAACCACAATAAGATTGTCACCACCAAACAAATTACACCGGTTAAGCAAATAATAGAGCTGATACACAGGTTGTCGTTCAATAAAGTTGGCAGGGAGTGGCCATATGCTCTGATAGCCATCAAGAATTTGCATTGGTAAATCGGGGTATAACGGTAACATAGCGAAATCACATTCACGATCTCCCCAATAACAGGCTGGGTCGAAGGCAACGGCTTGATCATCTAACGAAGCACAATTAGCCGGCCAGAGATCGCCATGTAAGAGAGAGGGCTGTGGTTGATGGTGTTGAAGTTTGTTACTTATGGCTTGGACGATATTATCAATATCGCCAAATATCATGTTTTTTTCTGCTGCGATTTGTAATTGCCAACCGACTCGTTTTTCCGCATAAAATTGGTGCCAACGTCGTTGCCAACCATTAGGTTGTGGTGTTGTTGCCAGCATATTGTCAAAATCAAAGCCGAATTGAGGTTGCTCACTCCATTGATGAAGTTTTGCCAGTTGTTGACCGAAACGATAGGCACTGTGAGGATCAAAAGATTTTAAAGGCAGAAATTCAAGCAATAGAAAGCTATGGTCACGGGTGTTGCCAATACCATAAACAGATGGAACACGGATTGTTTGGCTGCGTGCCAGGAGTTCAAGCTGTTCTGATTCTGCTTTGAAGACAGGGAGCATTTCCCGCAGGTTTGATTTGACAAAAACTTGTCGTTTTCCATGAGTGACTCGCCAAGCTTGGTGGATGTCCCCTCCGGCTAACTCAGTTTTATCGTGAATTTCAGCAACACCGAAATGTTCGTTTAACAAACGATTTACTGCCTGCCACATGGTTCACCTCTCTACGTCGTCAATTACTTTATGAACAATTATAGTCAGAGAAAACATATGATCAGGTAAAAAAGATGATTAACAGGGTTATATCTCAAAACAGATATAACCCTTTTTGTTATTGATTGGGTTCGTTAGAGATTTGCAGAGCGGCTTGATACGTTTTACGTTTAGATTTTGTTCTTACAAGTTTTATCTGATTGTAAGCCAGTGCCAGTGTAAAGAAGATAGCCTGAACAATAACGATGCATGGTCCTGTTGCACCATCAATGTGGAAACTGATCAGAGTACCCAGGACACAGGAACTGACCGATGCAATGATTGCGACAATTAACATTCGGTCAAAACTGCGGCATAACATGAAAGCGATAATGCCCGGTGATATCAACATTGCAATAACCAAAATCATTCCCACTGCTTGCAGGGAAGCGACGATGGTCATAGACAGCAGGCAAAGCAAACCGTAATGCAAAAGTTTAACAGGTAATCCTATTACGCGCGCTTGGTTCGGATCGAAGCAATAAAGCATGAAGTCTTTTCGCTTTAGCAGTACTACCACCATAGTGATGCAGGTAATCCATAATGTTTGATTTAATTCATCTTTAGTGATCCCGAGTATATTTCCGAACAAAATATGAGTCAGATGTTGGTCGGTATCCATGCGGGCAAAAAGAACTAAACCAAAGGCAAACATGCCTGAAAAGACAATTCCCATGACAGTATCTTCTTTTATCCGGCTATGTTCTTTCAGATATCCAGTCGCAACAGCACAAAAGATACCGGAAAGGAATGCGCCAATAGCCAGCGGTATACCGGCAGCGAAAGCCAGCACAATACCTGGCAATACCGCGTGAGAAATGGCGTCACCCATTAACGACCAGCCTTTAAGAACCAGATAACAAGAGAGCATTGCACATACTGCGCCTGTTACAATCGCGGCGAATATCGCCCGTTGCATAAATGGAAACATAAACGGCTCAGTGAGTAACTGTATCAACTCATTCATGGTTGTGTCTCCTGAGCCAATGCTGAGGATTCTTTTTTGGCACGTATACGTGAAGCGAATAGTCCATGTTTTGGCGCAAAGAAGAATGCGAGTAGGAAAATAACGGTTTGCAATGTGACAATGACACCACCAGTAGCGCCGTTAAGGAAGAAACTTAGGTAAGCGCCAAATGCACTGGTTAAGGAACCAATAGCGACGGCAATGATCAGCAGGTGCTTAAAACGATCGGTTAATAAATAAGCTGTCGCACCTGGAGTGACTACCATTGCAATCACCAGAATAGCGCCGACAGTTTGTAAGGCTGCGACAGTACAGGCACTCAATAAAGTAAAAAAAATAATTTTCATCCGTAAGGGAGATAAGCCAATAGAGCGCGCATGCGTTTCATCAAAAAATACAATGAGCAAATCTTTCCAGATAAACATGAGCACAATAAATGAAATCGCAATAATGATTTCAACTTGGAGAACATCTTCATCAGCGATGCCAAGTATATTGCCGAAAATAATGGTTTGTACGTTAACGGATGTAGGATTGAGAGAAACGATTAATAAGCCGGCCGCAAAGAAAGTGGAAAATATGAACCCGATTACCGCATCTTCACGTAAGCGAGTGATATGACGAACCAAAGTCATAGACAGCGCGGCCAGCATTCCGGTAAAAAAAGCGCCGCCTGCATAGGGAAGACCCAGTGCATAAGCACCAGCGACGCCAGGCACAACTGAGTGAGAGAGAGCATCTCCCATCAATGACCAGCCTTTTAACATCAGGTAGGAAGAAAGAAAAGCGCAGACGGCACCAACAATGGCGCTAACCCAAATGGCTTTTACCATGTAATTATAGTTAAAAGGTTGCAGCAAAAGTTCTGTCATGATTGACGTTTCTCCTTATGCTGACTTTGCCGCGGCGGAACATGATGATCATGACCATAAAATACCGCAGCGCGTTCATCATCAGTAATAACAGTCAAAGAACGTGGGTCATCATCATCATGTAATTCTGATCCGGATAGATTAATATGACGAAGCACTCCACCAAAAGTCATTTCTAAATTTTTTTGGGTGAACGTTGTTTCTGTTGGGCCACTTGCCAGAACGGTCCGGTTGATTAGGATAACATGATCGCAAAATTCAGGCACGCTACCAAGATTATGTGTGGAAACCAGAACCAGATGGCCCTCATCACGTAAACCACATAACAGGTCAATGATGGCATTTTCTGTTTTTACATCAACGCCAGTAAAAGGCTCATCCAATAATAGAACTTTGCCTTCTTGAGCTAGCGCTCTTGCAAGAAAAACCCGTTTTTTTTGCCCTCCAGAGAGTTCGCCAATCTGCCGATTGCGCAGGGCCGTTAAGCCAACACGTTCAAGTGCTTCATTGACAGCTTGGTGATCTCGTTTACTTGGGATTCTTAAGAATCCCATTTTTCCGTAGCGGCCCATCATGACGACATCAGAAACCAAGACTGGAAAGTTCCAGTCGACTTCTTCTGTCTGAGGGACATATGCAATAATATTTTTCTTCAAAGCGTTTTTGACTGGCATATCACTCAGCGTGACTTTTCCCTGAGATGGGCTTACTAGCCCCATGATGGTCTTAAATAATGTGGATTTACCACTACCGTTAATACCCACCAACGCACAAATAGAGCCGCCAGTGATAGAAAAACTTGCATCATAAATAGCTGTGTGACCGTTGTTATAAGTCACAGTAGCGTCATCGACGACTAAATGAGGACGTTCAAACAGCATATTGCTATTCATTGATTAAATCCTTTTGCGATTGTATCTACAGTTTTGTTCAGTAAATCAATATAGGTTGGTACTGGGCCGTCACTGCCGGAGAGTGAATCTACATAAAGAACGCCACCGTAACGGGCATCTGTTTCTTTACTGACTTGTTTCGCTGGTTTATCTGAAATTGTACTTTCGCTAAACACAACTGGGATTTTGTTTGCTCTTACAGTATCAATGACATGACGAACTTGTTGTGGTGAACCTTGTTCTTCCGCATTAATTGGCCATAGATAAACTTCCTTGAATTGGTAATCTTTAGCCAAATAGCTAAAAGCCCCTTCACTGGTGACTAACCAACGTTGATCCTGTGGAATACGGGAAAGACGTTCTCTCAGTGGAGAATCCAGTTGGCCGATTCTTTCAGCATAGGCTTTGGCATTCCTATTATAAATTTCTGCATTTTCAGGATCGTATTTCACAAATGCTTGGCGGATATTCTCGATATAGACCAAAGCATTTGTGGGTGACATCCAGGCGTGAGGATTAGGGTTCCCGTTGTAAGGCCCTTCACGGATGGGGAGTGGTTCAATGCCGTCAGTAATAACAACGGCAGGCACATCTTTGAGATTTTCAAAGAAACGTTCAAACCAGCGTTCCAGATTTAGTCCATTCCAAAGGATTAAATCAGCATGTTGAGATTTTATAATATCTTTTGGGGTAGGTTGGTAATCATGGATTTCCGCCCCGGGTTTAGTAATTGATTCAACAATTGCCGCATCGCCTGCTACGTTTTGTGCTATATCTTGGATGATAGTAAAGGTAGTGACAACTTTGAATTGTTTGGCGGCAGATACCTGCTGACTAAATAAAACTATAGATAAGAGGATCAATGTAATTCCCAGTATAGGAGGGGAAAGCAAAAGCAGAGAAAGTTTTTTCTTCATCAATTCAAGCCTTACTTGTTATAAGTATATATATGATAACGATTATCAATATCATTTAAGTAAAGTCAAGATTATAAAATTTGGGAATAGCGATTGTTGTAATCGTCATCCCATATGATATGAACACGAATACAGTGAAAAGTTAAGTAAAAATATTTTTAGATTGTAAACGAAATTGTATATGCTGCGCTTTAGTAAAATTTGCTCCAGAGGATTATAGGGTGAAATTAAGACTGAGCTTTGTAGCGCTGGTCGTGCTGTTAGTCGGTTGTGCTGAGAGAAATGCTCAGCAAATAAATGCGGGTAAACAGTCCGGTCAGCAACGTATGCTTAGCAATACTGCCAACGCAGCTAGAATTTCTTCTTTCCCGCCAACGCCTTTTGACACATTTATTCAACAGGCATCCAATCGGTATGGTGTTGATGAAACGCTTATCAGAGCTATTATTCAAGTTGAATCCGGTTTTCGCCCTGATGCAGTCAGTAAATCGAATGCAATTGGTCTTATGCAGATTAAGGCATCGACAGCAGGGCGGGATGTGTATCGACAAAAGGGGCGTCTTGGTCAGCCGACAACGCGTGAGTTGAAAGATCCTAAAACCAATATTGATCTTGGCACTGCTTATATCAGTATCCTGAAAGAACAACATCTGGCAGGTATTGATAACCCTGAGACTCTCTACTATGCCACTATTGTTGCTTACGTAAATGGCGCGGGCGCTCTTTTGCGTACTTTTAATGTAGATCGTCAATTAGCCGTTAATAAAATAAACCGCATGACGCCGGATGAGTTTTATCAGTATGTTCAGGATAATCATCCTGCACCTCAGGCTCCACGCTATTTGTGGAAAGTAAAAAAGGCTTATCGTTCGTTAGTAATTGCAGATTGAGTTGCTGATAAAAATGACGATTCTATTTGCGACAGCCTCGCGTTGGGTGAGGGTTTACGGTGGTTTTTGTTAAAATTAACTGCGAAAGACTTGCCCTCAATCGATAATGGATGTTGGGAGATAAAATAATCCCTCCTTTGGTACTGATTGTGGAGGAGGGGGCTTTAATATATGTGTTCACTGGTGTTTACAAGCTAAAAGGTATAAGACCTCATTTCAATTTACATCATGCGATGGTAAATATCGTTTGATATCCGATAATTCATGTCTAAAGAAGGGCTCTCTTAGAATATGTTGTTTGATGATCAATTCGGTATTTCACCAATGTTGATCTCAGCTATATTATAACAAGATAATATAGTTAGATTGATTCTAATTAGAAATTATTTACTTATGGAGTTAAAGGTAATTAACTTTTATATTAATTATATCGATTTATTATCATGAAATAACATATGCTGAAATTGATTTTAGCCTGAACTTATATTTTAAAGTAATTAAATATATGGGATATCTTTGTAAATGTTTAATAAGTTGTATTTGATGTGGCATGTTGCCTGCTCATTATTCACAGGGAAAGTCTTATTTTGCAATAAGTTATCAAAGTAAGCTCGTATCATATAGTCGTTGATGGCTTTAGCCTAAGTTATGGAATTAAGTGTCAATCAAAAGTGCTTATCCGAAAAATAAGGATGGAATAGAACATATATTTACAGAACATATATTTACGTTTCATGAATGACCATTTCCCGTTATTGGGAAAGTTATCATTACAGAGTTGCTAATAAAGCAGTTATTTACATCCAATTCTAGAGAGAAAACGTTGCCTGAGTATTTTAATTGATGTTTAACGTGCCCGTTTTTATTCCGCCTAGGATAAGTGGGTCAAAAATAAAAACACACTTGTGATGATTGCCAAGAATGATAGTTGCCAAATATCTAACAGATTTATTGAGGTAGTAGATGAAAGATAGCATTACTAAAAAAGCGGAAAGTGTTCTTAAATCCGCATTCCTCTCTCAGACATCAGAAAATATAACCAATAATGTAAAAAATGTACCTGCTCTGTCACGTAGCTGCGTCGTAGTCGGGGGAACGACCCTCGCAGTATTCTGTGCCGAACAAATTCAGGCAGCTGGGCATACGATACAAGCAATGCTGACTACCGATACCGTTCTGCAAACATGGGCTGCCCGGCAAGGGATAGTTTGTGTGAGCTCTGTTGAGGCATTGCAAGCGCAAATTGCGCAACACCCTGTGGACTGGCTTTTCTCAATCGTTAACCCGGTTATCTTGCCTATGTCGCTGATTGGGCAGGTTCGCAGCGGTGCTTTTAATTATCACAATAGCCCACTACCACGTTATGCGGGCAGTCATGCAACTTCTTGGGCATTGTTAGCGCGGGAGACATATTATGCCGTTTCGTGGCATTGCATTGAGGCGGGGGTGGACACCGGTGATATTGCCGTGCAATGGCCGGTATCTATCGAGGAACACGATAATGCGTTTTCATTGAATCTGAAATGTTATCAGGCGGCTCAGGAAGGGTTTATCAAACTGCTTCGGGATCTTGAGCAGGGAAAGTTGGCGACTTATCCGCAGGATCTGACACAACGGAGTTTTTATGCTCAGTCCCGTCGTCCCGATAGTGGGGGGTATCTGTGTTGGCAGCAGCCGGGTGAGGCACTTTCAGCTTTAGTACGGGCGTTAGATTTTGGCGAAAATTATTTAAATCCACTGGGCTGTCCGAAACTGTTGCTGAAATGGGGTACAGTGCGGATTTCCTGGCTTCAACGGCTGAATCACTACTCTGAGGAAGCACCCGGTACGCTGATTGCGGTAGAAGAAGATGCCTGGCAGGTAGCAACCGGAAGCGAGGATGTTCGGATCGGAGGGTTTGCCACACTTGAGGGTAAATTACTGTCCGTCGGGGAACTTGCCGATATCTCAAAACTCCAGCCAGGTAAGCAGTTGCCTCTGCTCACCCCACAGCAGGCTCAAAATGTAAAAGATACCCTCCAGGCACTCGCGCCCAGTGAATCATTCTGGCGTGAGCGTCTTGCCTCTTTACTTCCACTGCAATTACCTTTCGAAACTGCCGGAAAGTCAACAACACCTAAATGGGAATTAAGTGCTTGGCAACCTCCGTTGTTAAAGAATGATGAAAAAGCCCCATTGCAAACGTTGTTACAAACATTTGCTATTTATCTTGCACGTTTAACTCATCAGACCGAATTCCAAATCGGTTGGTGTGTGGATAGAGTAAAAGATGAACCAGATATGTTGTCTGGTTTAGCGCCAGTAGTGCCAATGACTGTTAAAGTAGAATTTGATCAGCCGTGGTATGCGGTAGCGAACTGGATGAATGATGAGCTTGCACGGCTGGCGCAGCATCGTACATTTTGCCGTGATCTCCTTTCTCGTTCTCCTTCGTTGTGTGCTATTCCGGCATTAACAACAAGCCGCCCGTTGCGGGTTGCCGTCTCTTTCATACCGGATGATAAACCGTGGGAGCGGAATGCGTTAGGTGAATTGCTGACACTCCAGATTAATGCTCAGGGTGGCTTTCGCTGGATCTACGACGCGTGTCGCTTGAAAGCGGAAACGATTCATCGGATGAGTGAACATTTACAGGTGTTGGCATCATCGGCAGAAGAAAAGGATGACATTCCCGTCTGGCAACTTAATTTGTTGCCTGAATCTGAACGCACGCTGCTGCTGGAAACTTGGAATGCAACCCAGACGCGATACCGTGACAAAACATGCATTCACTGGTTATTTGAGCAACAGGCAGAGAAAACCCCAGACGCGATAGCGCTGGTGTATGAAGAGCTCATTCTCAGTTATGCCGAATTAAATGCCCGTGCTAATCGGCTGGCGCATCAACTGATTACATTGGGAATCGCACCAGAGCAGCGGGTGGCGATTTGCGTCTCGAGTTCGCCAGCGAGGATAGTGGGGCTACTGGCAGTCCTGAAAGCCGAGGGCGCTTATGTACCGCTAGACCCGGCTTATCCGGGGGAACGTCTGGTTCATATTTTAACCGATGCTGCGCCAGCTATTGTGCTGGCGGATAATGCCGGATGTGTCGCGTTAGGCGAAAAAGTGTTAGCGGCGTTAACTGTACTAGATCCGAATATCCTGCCTGATCAGCCGGATAGTAACCCACAGGTATTGGCATTAACCCCACGCCATCTGGCGTATGTGATTTATACCTCCGGTTCAACCGGCATACCAAAAGGCGTGATGGTCGAACATCGTGGGCTGGTTAACCTTATTCAGGAAAAAATCGCTCAGTTTGATATCCAGCCGGGTAGCCGGATGTTGCAGTTTGCCTCATTTGGCTTCGATGCCAGCGTATGGGAAACCATGATGGCATTGTGTAGTGGGGCCACTTTGGCGATCCCTGCCGATACGGTTCGTCAGGAACCCCGTTATCTCTGGCATTATCTGGAAGAACAGGCGATAACTCACGTCTGCCTGACACCAGCCCTGCTCCGGGAGGGGAGCGATTTACCGGAAATGACGATAAGACCGACGTTGATACTCGGTGGAGAAGCACCCAGTGCAACGTTGCTTCAAGTACTAAGTCGTCGGGCAACGGTGTTTAATGCCTATGGCCCGACAGAAATCACAGTGTGTGCGGCCACTTGGCGTTGTCCGTCAGACTACACCGAAGGCGTCATTGCTATTGGACGTCCGACAGCGAACACACAGGTTTATTTGCTGAATAGTGACGGCCAGCCGGTGCCGTTAGGGGCGGTTGGAGAGATCTATATTGGCGGCGTGGGGGTGGCAAGAGGCTATCTCAACCGCCCTGATTTGACGGCGGAACGTTTTCTGGCAGATCCGTTTAGCGATAAGCCGGACGCCCGCCTGTACCGTACTGGGGATTTGGCCCGTTATCTGCCGGATGGCAATCTGGAATTCTTGGGCCGTAATGACCAACAGGTGAAAATCCGTGGTTTCCGCATTGAACCGGGAGAAATCGAAGCCCGATTGCTGGAACACCCGGCAGTGAGCGAAGCGCTGGTGCTGGCTTTGGGGAACGGTCAGGATAAACGGTTGGTGGCTTATGTGGCAGCAGAAGAGGATGACCTGCTGGTTAACAGCTTGCGTGCCTATCTGAGCGCCATTTTGCCGGATTATATGGTACCGGCGGCTTTTGTACGTTTGGATACCTTCCCGTTGACGCCGAACGGCAAACTGGATCGCCGGGCGCTACCAGAGCCGGGGGAAAATGCCTTTGCCCGGCAGGTTTATGCAGCACCACAAGGGGAGACAGAAACTCTGCTAGCTGCCATTTGGAGCGAATTGTTGGGTATTGAACAGGTCAGTCGTCATGATAGTTTCTTTGCCCTGGGCGGTCATTCGTTGCTAGCGGTACGAATGGTTGAACGTCTGCGTAATGCGGGGTTAACACTGGCAGTACGTGATTTATTCCGCTCCCCAGTGTTATCTGAATTTGCCCAAACAGTTGGGCAGTCACCGGCGGTGGTAGTGCCGGCGCATGTCATGACCCCGGTGACCACGGCACTTACACCCGAAATGTTGCCGTTGATTGATCTCACTCAGTCTGAGATTGACCATATTGTGGCACAGGTACCGGGTGGGGTTGCCAATATTCAGGATATTTATAGTTTGTCACCGTTGCAGGATGGCATTTTGTTCCACCATCTACTGGCGAATAAAGGTGACCCGTATCTATTTGTTAGCCAGATGACCTTTGCTGACCGCGCTCTGTTGGACAACTATTTAGTGGCAGTGCAACAGGTGGTTAATCGCCACGATATTCTGCGTACCGCCTTTGTGTGGCAAGGATTATCAGCGCCGGTACAAGTGGTTTGGCGTCAGGCGCAATTATCAGTCACTGAACTGACGCTAGACCCGATTGATGGACCGGTTCGTGACCAATTAGCTCAACATTTTGCCCCACATCACCATCGCCTCGACTTGAACCAAGCACCCTTGTTGCACTTTGCGGTAGCGCAGGAGGACGATGGCCGTTGGAGCGTAGTGCAATTGCTGCATCATCTGATTGGCGACCATACGACGCTGGAAGTGATGAACGGTGAAATTCAGGCTTACCTTGCCGGACAGGAAGAGAACTTGCCTGTGCCGATCCCTTTCCGCAATCTGGTGGCTCAGGCCCGGTTGGGGGTAAGTCAGGCCGAACATACCCGCTTCTTCACTGATATGCTGGCTGAGGTGGATCAACCGACGTTGCCATTTGGGTTGACGGAGGTACATCAGGATGGTTCACAGGTGACGGAATCGCACCGGATGTTACCCGCTACGTTGAATGACCGCCTGCGTGGTCAGGCCCGGCGTCTGGGCGTCAGTTTGGCGACTTTGTGCCATTTAGCCTGGGCACAAGTTTTATCGCGTACCAGCGGACAGGCGAAAGTGGTGTTCGGCACCGTATTATTTGGACGAATGCAGACAGGGCAAGGCACTGACAGCGGTATGGGGCTGTTTATCAATACTTTGCCGTTGCGGCTGGATATAAATGACATCTCAGTACAGGACAGTGTACAGGCTGCGCATACCCGGCTGGCGGAATTGCTGGATCATGAACATGCGTCACTGGCATTGGCCCAGCGTTGCAGTGGGGTGCCAGGGGAAATTCCACTCTTCAGTGCTTTGCTGAACTATCGACATAATGATCAACTGACGATCTCAAATAAAGTGGTGCCGGGTATTGAATTCCTTGGCGCACAGGAGCGAACTAACTATCCGTTTGTGCTGTGCGTGGAGGACGGTGGCTCTAGTTTAGGATTAACCGCTCAAGTGGTACAGCCGTTTGAGTCGGAACGAGTATGTAGTTATATGCAACAGGCGCTGGAAAGTCTGGCAGCGGCGCTTGAACATCACCCGAAGACACCGATACAAACATTGAATATTTTGCCGGCAGCGGAGAAAAAGTTGCTGCTGGCAACCTGGAATGCAACCGAAACATCGTATCCAGATCATGGTTGTATTCACCGACTGTTTGAGCAATGGGCAGAGAAAAGTCCAGATGCCACGGCGTTGGTGTATGAAGAACATACCCTCAGCTATGCCGAACTTAATGCCCGCGCTAACCGGCTGGCGCATCAACTGATAGCGTTGGGAGTCACGCCGGACCAACGGGTGGCGGTTTGTGTCTCACGATCACTGGCAATGGTGGTGGGAGTATTGGCGGTGCTGAAAGCCGGGGGCGCCTATGTGCCGCTGGATCCAGTTTATACCGGTGAACGTCTGGCGCATATCCTGACCGATGCGGCCCCCGCTATTGTACTGGCGGATAACATCGGGCGGGATGCACTGGGAGAGGACGCGCTGGCAGGGCTGACGGTACTTGACCCGAATAATTTGCCTGATCAACCGGACAGTAACCCACAAGTGCCAACATTGACGGCACAGCATCTGGCGTATGTGATTTACACCTCGGGTTCGACCGGCACGCCGAAAGGGGTGATGGTCGAACATCGTCATATCCTGCGTTTGTTCGATGCCACTGAATCCTGGTATCACTTTAACCGGCAAGATATTTGGTGCCTGTTCCATTCCATTGCGTTTGACTTCTCGGTGTGGGAATTATGGGGAGCCTTACGCTACGGCGCTAAACTAGTGCTGGTACCGCATGCGATTGCCCGTTCACCCCAGGAGCTGCATCAATTCGTGTGTCAGCACGGCATCACGGTGTTGAATCAGACCCCCAGCGCCTTCAAAGCCTTGATTGCCAGTTATATCGCCAATCCGTTACCGGACTGCTTGCGCTATATCATCTTTGGCGGGGAAGCACTTGATCCGAGTATTCTGAAACCGTGGTATGCCCTGCGTGAGGAGACGTTGCCTCAGTTGGTGAATATGTACGGTATCACGGAAACCACAGTTCACGTCACTTACCGGGCACTGAATCGCCATGATGTGGAACAGACCACGAGTCCTATTGGTACGCGTATCCCGGACTTAACCCTCTATCTACTGGATAAATATAGTCAGCCAGTACCGTTAGGCGCCGTAGGTGAGTTATATATTGGCGGGGCTGGTGTGGCACGAGGTTATCTCAATCGTCCTGAACTGACTGCGGAACGTTTTCTACCGGATACGTTCAGTAGTGAACCGGATGCCCGGATGTACCGGACCGGGGATTTGGCCCGCTACCTACCGGACGGTAATCTGGAATTCCTGGGCCGTAATGACCAGCAAGTGAAAATCCGTGGTTTCCGTATTGAACCGGGGGAAATCGAAGCCCGATTGCTGGAACACCCGGCGGTGTATGAAGCGGTTGTGCTAGCGCTGGATGATGGCCAGGACAAACGCTTGGTAGCTTATATAGTGGCAGAAGCAGATCCAGCATTGGTTAACCATCTGCATACTCACTTAAGTATGGTGTTACCAGATTATATGGTGCCGGCCGCTTTTGTGCGTCTGGATGCCTTCCCGTTGACGCCAAACGGCAAATTGGATCGTCGGGTATTACCAGCCCCAGGGGAAGAAGATTTTGCCCGGCAGATTTACGTCGCGCCATTAGGAGAGATGGAAACCACACTGGCGACTATCTGGCGTGAATTACTCGGTGTTGAGCGGATTAGTCGATATGACAACTTTTTCGCGCTGGGCGGCCATTCGCTGTTGGCGGTGCGGATGATAAACCGGATAGCGGCGTTGGGGATTGAATTACCGCTGTCCACGTTGTTTACATTCCCGTCTTTGATGGCCTTTGCTGAAGCGATGCGTACCCGGTTTGATGCGTCAGATGAGGTATTGCCCGCCATCGTTCCATTATCCCGTAAAGACCCATTACCGTTGTCATTTGCGCAACAGCGTTTGTGGTTCCTGGCCCAACTTGACGGGGAGAGTGAAACCTATAATATTCCGTTGGCTCTGCGTTTGCGTGGTCGACTAGATATCGCCGCCTGGCAACAGGCGCTTGATACGCTATTTGCCCGTCACGAAGCATTGCGCTCTGTTTTTGTTGCTGTTGACGGCCAGCCGCAGGTGGAGTTGTTGCCAGCGGCATCAGGCTTGTTGATGAGAAAATATGATCTGCGTGACACGCTTGATGTGGAGGCGCAGCTTGCCTCTCTCTCTGCTCAGGAAGCCAGTGCGCCATTTGATCTTGCCCGTGGCCCCTTAATTCGTTCCAGCTTGATACAACTGACTAATGATGATCATGTTTTCTTGCTGACCCAGCATCATATTGTTTCCGATGGTTGGTCTTTAGGGATACTAAAATCAGAACTGGAGGCGCTTTATTCGGCTCACTTGAACCAACAGCCGGATTCGTTGCCGCCGTTGACGATTCAGTATCCTGATTACGCCGCCTGGCAGCGTCAATGGTTGTCGGCTGAACGCATACAGTCCCAATCTGATTATTGGCGCGCGAGACTGGTTGATGCGCCGGTTCTACTGGATTTACCGACTGACCGGCCGCGCCTGCCTCAGCAGTCGTTTGCCGGGGCCTTATTGCCCATCAATCTGGATGCAAATTTAACCCAATCTCTTAAGCGCCTGAGTGAACAGCAGGGCGTCACATTATTTATGACCCTGTTGGCTGCCTGGGCGACAGTTCTGTCACGTCTATCAGGTCAGGAAGATCTGGTTATCGGTACGCCAAGTGCTGGTCGCGGTCGGCAGGAAGTGGAATCTCTGATTGGCTTTTTTGTGAACACACTGGCGTTGCGGATGGATTTATCCGGTGCGCCGAATGTGGCGGAATTGCTGGCGCGTGTGCGACAAACCGCTCTGGCGGCACAGGAACATCAGGACCTACCATTTGAGCAGGTGGTGGAAATCGTGCAACCGCCGCGCCGACTGGCGCATACCCCGTTGTTCCAGGTGATGTTTGCCTGGCAGAACAATGAGAACACAAAATGGCGGCTGCCGGGGCTGGCGGTTTCACCGGTCGAGCAGGCGTTTAATGTGGCTAAGTTCGATCTTGAGCTGAATTTGTTTGAGGTGGAAGGCCAGATTGTCGGTTATCTGAATTATGCCACCGTTCTATTTGATCAACCGACCATTGAGCGGCAGGTGGGCTATCTCCATACCGTACTGCGAGAGATGGCGGCTAACCCTCAACAGCCGGTCAGGAAAATCGATATCCTGACCGTGGCGGAACGTGAGTTGTTATTGGAAACCTGGAACGCGACCGAAATGTCGTATCCAGATTACGGTTGTATTCACCGATTGTTTGAGCAACAGGCAGAGAAAAACCCGGATGCCACGGCTCTGGTGTATGCGGGGCAAGTCCTCAGTTATGCCGAATTAAATGTCCGTGCTAATCGGCTGGCGCATCAACTGATTACATTGGGAATCGCACCAGAGCAGCGGGTGGCGATTTGCGTCGCGAGTTCGCCAGCGAGGATAGTGGGGCTGCTGGCAGTACTGAAAGCCGGAGGAGCCTATGTGCCGCTAGATCCGGCTTATCCAGGGGAACGTCTGGTTCATATTTTAACCGATGCTGCGCCGACTATTGTGCTGGCGGATAATGCTGGACGTGCCGCGTTAGGCGAAAAAGTGCTGGCAGCGTTAACTGTACTGGATCCGAATTCGTTGCCCAACCAACCGGACAGCAACCCGCAAGTATCGGCATTAACCCCACGCCATCTGGCGTATGTGATTTACACCTCTGGTTCAACCGGCATACCAAAAGGCGTGATGGTCGAACATCGTGGGTTGGTTAACCTTATTCAGGAAAAAATCGTTCAGTTTGATATCCAGCCGGGTAGCCGGATGTTGCAGTTTGCCTCATTTGGCTTCGATGCCAGCGTATGGGAAACCATGATGGCATTGTGCAGCGGGGCCACTTTGGCGATCCCTGCCGATACGGTTCGTCAGGAACCCCGTTATCTCTGGCATTATCTGGAAGAGCAAGCGATAACTCACGCTTGCCTGACCCCGGCCCTGCTCCGGGAAGGAGCCGATTTACCGGAGATGACGATAAGACCGACGCTGATACTCGGTGGTGAAGCGCCCAGCGCAACGCTGCTTCAGACACTGAGTCGTCGGGCAACGGTGTTTAATGCCTATGGCCCGACGGAAATCACAGTGTGTGCGGCCGCTTGGCGTTGTCCGTCAGATTACACTGAGGGCATCATTGCTATTGGGCGTCCGACAGCGAACACACAGGTTTATTTGCTGAATAGTGACGGCCAGCCGGTGCCGTTAGGAGCGGTTGGTGAGCTCTATATTGGCGGAGTGGGGGTGGCGCGAGGCTATCTCAACCGCCCTGATTTAACGGCGGAACGTTTTCTGGCCGATCCGTTTAGCGATAAGCCGGACGCCCGCCTGTACCGCACCGGAGATCTGGTCCGCTACCTGCCGGATGGTAATCTGGAATTTCTGGGCCGTAATGACCAACAGGTGAAAATCCGCGGTTTCCGCATTGAACCGGGGGAAATCGAAGCCCGGTTGATGGAATACCCGCCAGTGAGCGAAGCGCTGGTGCTAGCTCTGGGCGACGATCAGGATAAACGGTTGGTGGCTTATGTAGCGGCAGAAGCGGATAAGGAGTTAGTTAACCATCTGCGTGCTCATTTGAGTGCCATTTTTCCGGATTATATGGTGCCGGCGGCCTTTGTACGTCTGGATACTTTCCCGTTGACGCCAAACGGCAAATTGGATCGCCGAGCATTGCCAGCACCGAAGGTGGAAGCCTTTGCCCGACAGGTTTACGCAGAGCCGCAAGGGGAGACAGAAACTCTGCTAGCTGCTATTTGGAGCGAGTTGTTGGGTATTGAACAAATCAGTCGGCACGACAGTTTCTTTGCTCTGGGCGGTCATTCGCTGTTGGCGGTGCGGATGGTTGAACGTCTGCGTAACGCGGGGCTAACGCTGGCGGTGCGTGATTTATTCCAATCCCCGGTATTGTCCGCATTTGCCCAGACAGTAGGACAGTCACAGGCGGTGGTGGTGCCGGCGAATGTCATTACTCTAGAGACCTCGGAACTCACACCCGAGATGTTGCCGTTGATTGATCTGACTCAATCAGAAATTGACCATATCATTACACAAGTACCGGGTGGAATTGCCAATATTCAGGATATCTATGCCCTGTCGCCGTTGCAGGACGGTATTCTGTTCCACCATCTACTGGCGAATAAAGGTGACCCGTATCTATTGGTCAGCCAGATGACCTTTGCTGACCGTGCCCTGCTGGACAACTATTTAGTGGCAGTGCAACAGGTGATTAACCGTCACGATATTTTGCGTACTGCTTTCATCTGGCAAGGATTATCAGTGCCGGTACAAGTGGTTTGGCGTCAGGCGCAATTGTCAGTCACTGAACTGACACTAGACTCGGTTGATGGACCGGTCCGTGACCAGTTAGCTCGACATTTTGACCCGCGTCGGTATCGCCTCGACTTGAACCAAGCACCCTTGCTGCATTTTGCGATGGCGCAGGAAGACGATGGCCGTTGGAACGTGCTGCAATTGCTGCATCATCTGATTGGCGACCATACGACGCTGGAAGTGATGAATGGCGAGGTTCAGGCTTATCTTGCTGGACAGGAAGAGAACTTGCCTGCGCCAGTCCCTTTCCGCAATCTGGTGGCTCAGGCCCGGTTGGGCGTAAGTCAGGCCGAACATACCCGCTTCTTTACTGATATGTTGGCTGAGGTGGATGAACCAACGCTGCCGTTCGGGTTGACGGAGGTACATCGGGACGGTTCACAGGTGACGGAATCGCACCGGATGTTACCCGCTACGTTGAATGGCCGCCTGCGCAGTCAGGCCCGGCGTCTGGATGTCAGTTTGGCTACGTTATGCCATCTGGCCTGGGCACAGGTGTTGTCGCGCACCAGCGGACAGGCGAAAGTGGTGTTCGGCACCGTGCTGTTTGGGCGGATGCAGGCCGGGCAAGGGGCTGACAGCGGTATGGGCCTGTTTATCAATACCTTGCCGTTGCGACTGGATATGGATGAGATCTCGGTGCAGGACAGTGTGCGGTTAGCCCATACCCGGTTAGCCGGATTGTTGGCGCATGAACATGCTTCACTGGCGTTGGCTCAACGTTGCAGTAGAGTGTCAGGGGAAGCGCCCCTGTTTAGCGCATTACTGAACTACCGGCATAGTGCGCAGCCGGTTACCAAGGATGCCATCATCAGCGGTATTGAAATCCTTAGCGGTCAAGAGCGCACGAACTATCCGTTTGTCTTGTCGGTGGAAGATTTTGGTCATGCTTTGGGATTGACGGCGCAAATCGTTCAACCGATTGATCCGGAGCGAATATGTAGTTATATGCAACAGGCGTTGGAAAGTCTGGCAGAAGCGCTTGAACAGCAGCCAGAGACACCGGTACAGGCATTGAATATCTTGCCGGCAGCGGAGAAAAGGTTGTTGCTGGAGACTTGGAATGCGACTCAGGCGCCGTATCCTGACCAGAATTGTATTCACCAGCTATTTGAACAACAGGCAGAAAAGACGCCTGATGCGATAGCGCTGGTGTATGGAAAACACATTCTCAACTATATGGAATTAAATGCTCGCGCCAACCGGCTGGCTCACTGGTTAATTGGTCAGGGTATCCAACCGGATGACCGGGTCGCTGTGCAGTTAGAACGTTCTATTGAACTGGTGGTGGCTCAGTTGGCTATCCTCAAGGCTGGGGCCGTTTATGTGCCGATCGATCCCCGAGTGCCGGATGAGCGGCAGCACTGGCTGATAAACGACTGTGCAGCTAAATTGTTGCTTACGGATATCCCGGTTGAACTGGCCGCTATCAGTGAGAAGGATTACCGCAACCCTGACTTGCCTCGCTCCAGTACTGCTCTGGCCTATATCATGTACACCTCTGGCTCAACCGGTACGCCTAAAGGGGTGATGGTGCCGCATCGGGCGGTGATTCGGCTGGTCATCAATAACGGGTACGCTGAAATCGGGCCGGATGAGCGGGTGGCATTTGCAGCTAACTCGGCTTTCGATGCTAGCACTTTCGAAGTCTGGTCGCCGTTGCTCAATGGCGGCGTGCTGGTGGTGATTGATCATGCCACGTTGCTGGCGCCTAAAGAATTTGTTCAGGCATTACAGATTTATTGCATTACCGTGCTGTGGCTGAGTGCCGGGCTATTTAACCGCCTGGCGGCGGAGTTATCCCCGGTTCTCCCGCAGCTCAAAATTCTGATTGTCGGCGGCGATGTATTGGACCCACATGTGATTAGACAAGTTCTGCGTGATAACCCGCCGCAACAGTTATTGAATGGTTATGGGCCAAGTGAGGGCGCCACCTTTACCACCACCTACCGTATTACAGCGTTACCGTCAGGAATGACCCAGATCCCCATTGGTCGGCCGATAGCCAATACGCGGATTTATCTGTTGGATACCAGGGGTCAACCAGTACCGTTGGGTGTGGAAGGAGAGATTTATATCGGCGGAGATGGGGTTGCTTGTGGCTATCTTAATCGCCCTGAGTTGACCGCAGAACGTTTCCTGCCGGATGCATTTAGTGATGAACCGGATGCCCGGATGTACCGCACCGGAGATTTAGCCCGTTACCTACCGGATGGCAATCTGGAATTCCTGGGCCGTAATGACCAGCAGGTGAAAATCCGTGGTTTCCGCATTGAACCGGGGGAAATCGAAGCCCGGCTGATGGAACATCCGGCGGTGAATGAAGTGGTTGTGCTGGCAATGGGGGATGAGCAGGACAAACGGCTGGTGGCTTATGTCGTAGCAGAAGCGAATGAGACGTTGGTTAACCATTTGCGTACTCATTTAAGTGCGGTGTTGCCGGATTATATGGTGCCGACCGCTTTTGTTTGTCTGGATGCCTTCCCGTTGACGCCGAACGGCAAGCTGGACCGCCGGGCGCTCCCGGCACCGGGGGAAGAGGATTTTGCCCGGCAAATTTACGCTGCGCCATCAGGGGAGATGGAAATCACATTGGAGGCTATTTGGCGTGAATTACTGGGTGTCGAGCGGATTAGCCGATATGACAACTTTTTCGCCCTAGGCGGCCATTCGCTATTGGCGGTGCGAATGATAAACCGGATAGCGGCATTAGGGATTGAATTACCGCTGTCCACATTGTTTACATTCCCGTCTTTGATGGCCTTTGCTGAAGTGATGAGTGCTCAGTTTGATGAATCGGACAGAATATTACCTGCTATCGTTCCTCTATCCCGCGAAGGCCAATTACCGTTGTCATTTGCGCAACAGCGTCTGTGGTTCCTGACCCAGTTTGAGGGGGTGAGTGAGACCTATCATATTCCGTTGGCCTTACGTCTACATGGTCAGTTGGATATTGCCGCTTGGCAACAGGCGCTCGATACCCTATTTGCTCGCCATGAAGCATTGCGCTCTGTTTTTGTTACTGTTGACGGCCAACCACAGGTGGAATTGTTACCGGCGGCATTAGGCTTGCCGATGAAAAAATATGATCTGCATGACACGTCTGATGTGGATGCGCAGCTTGCCTCTCTTTCTATTCAGGAAGTTGGTACGCCGTTTGATCTTGCCCGTGGCCCATTAATTCGTTCTGCTCTGGTACAACTGGCTAATGATGAACACGTTTTCTTGCTGACCCAGCATCATATTATTTTCGATGGCTGGTCTGTCAGCGTATTGATGCGTGAATTGAATACCCTTTACACTGCATTTCTGGCGGGACAACCGGCTCCATTGTCTCCGTTGACAATTCAGTATCCTGATTACGCCGCCTGGCAGCGCCAATGGCTGTCGGCTGAACGCATACAGTCCCAATCTGATTATTGGCGTGAGAGACTGGCTGACGCGCCAGTTTTACTGGATTTGCCGACTGACCGGCCACGTCCGCCTCAGCAGTCGTTTGCCGGGTCCCTATTGCCCGTCAGTTTGGATGCGGAATTAACCCAATCCCTTAAACGTCTGAGTGAACAGCAGGGCGTCACATTATTTATGACCCTGTTGGCGGCTTGGGCGACGGTTCTGGCGCGTTTATCAAATCAGGAAGATTTGGTTATCGGTACACCGAGTGCCGGTCGCAGTCGGCAAGAAGTAGAATCTTTAATCGGCTTCTTTGTCAATACGCTAGCGTTGCGGATGGACTTATCCGGTGCACAGAATGTGGCGGAATTGCTGGCGCATGTGCGGCAAACTGCACTAGCGGCACAGGAACATCAGGATCTGCCGTTTGAACAGGTAGTGGAAATCGTGCAACCGCCGCGTCAACTGGCGCATACCCCGTTGTTCCAGGTGATGTTTGCCTGGCAGAACAATGAAAACACGGAATGGCAGCTACCGGGGCTGACAGTTTCACCTGCCGAGCAACTCATCGATATCGCTAAATTTGATCTTGAATTGAGCCTGTCTGAGGTGGATGGCTGCATTGTCGGTTATCTGAATTATGCCGCCGCTCTATTTGATCAACCGACTATTGAACGGCAGGTGGGCTATCTCCACACCGTACTGCGGGCGATGGTAGCTAATCCTCAACAGCCGGTCGGGAAAATTGATATCCTGACCGTGGCGGAACGCAAGCTGTTATTGGAAACTTGGAACACGACCAAAACGTCGTATCCAGATCACAGTGGTATTCACCGACTGTTTGAGCAATGGGCAGAGAAAAACCCGGATGCCACGGCACTAGTGTATGAAGGGCAAGTCATTAGTTATGCCGAATTAAATGCGCGTGCTAATCGGCTGGCGCATCAACTAATTGCATTAGGTGTGGCGCCCGATCAGCGAGTGGCGATTTGTGTGGCACGTTCACCAGCAATGATAACCGGGTTGTTAGCGGTACTGAAAGCTGGTGGAGCCTATGTGCCGCTGGATCCGACTTATTCTGGCGAGCGTCTGAAGCATATTCTGGCTGATGCCGAGCCGGCTATTTTGTTGGCGGATAATACCGGACGTGCTGCGTTGGGTAAGAAGGCACTTGCAGATTTGATTATGCTCGATCCGAATATCCTGTTTGACCAAACGGACAGTAATCCGCAGATACCTGAATTGACTGAACGACATTTGGCCTATGTGATTTACACTTCGGGTTCTACTGGCACACCGAAAGGGGTGATGGTGGAACATCGTGGGGTAGTTAACCTAGCTCTGGCTCAAATTACCCGGTTTAGTGTTGATGAAACCAGTCGGATATTGCAATTTGCCTCATCAGGTTTTGATGCCAGTGTCTCGGAAATCATGACAGCGTTAAGTGGCGGGGCCTGTTTGGTTATTCCTACCGATATCATTCGCCAAGACCCGCGTCGTCTTTGGTCTTATCTGGAAAAACAAGCAGTGACGCACGCTTTCCTGCCACCAGCTCTGTTCCGGGAAGAAAGCGATTTACCGGTAATAGCGATAAAGCCTACGTTAATATTTGCAGGAGAAGCGCCGGGTTCAACCCTGTTCCGGGCGTTATGTGATCGGGTAAATCTGTTCAATGATTATGGCCCAACGGAAATCACAGTTTGCGCCACCTCTTGGTCTTGCCCACCAGACTATACGGATACGTGGGTTCCTATTGGGCGCCCAACAACCAACACACGGATTTATCTGCTGGATACTTATGGTCAGCCGGTACCGTTGGGGGCAATAGGTGAGTTGTATATCGGTGGTGTGGGTGTCGCGCGTGGTTATCTCAATTATCCTGAGTTAACCGCTGAACGTTTCCTCACTGATCCGTTCAGTAATGAACCCGATGCCCGGATGTACCGCACTGGGGATTTGGCCCGTTACCTGCCGGACGGCAATCTGGTATTCATTGGCCGTAACGATCAGCAAGTTAAAATTAGGGGGTTCCGTATTGAGCCGGAAGAAATTGAAGCGCGGCTGACAGAACATCCTGCGGTAAGCGGAGCATTAGTACTGGCATTAAGTAGCGGACAGGAAAAACGGTTGGTGGCTTATGTGGTGGCAGAGCCAGATGACGGATTGACGGCGAGTTTGCGTGAATATCTGAGTGCCATTTTGCCTGATTATATGGTGCCAGCGGCCTTTGTACGCCTGAATGCCTTCCCGTTGACCCCAAGCGGTAAGCTGGAGCGCCGAGCACTGCCCGCCCCGGGGGCGGATGCCTTTGCTCGTCAGGTTTATGCAGCGCCGCAAGGGGAAACAGAAACCCTATTGGCCGCTATCTGGAGCGAATTGTTGGGTATTGAACAAATCAGTCGGCACGACAGTTTCTTTGCCCTAGGCGGCCATTCTCTGCTTGCAGTGCGGATGATTGAACGTCTGCGTAACGCGGGGTTAACGCTGGCAGTGTATGATCTGTTCCAATCCCCGGTATTGTCCGCATTTGCCCAAACAGTAGGGCAGTCACAAACGGTGGTGGTGCCGGAGAATGTCATTACCCCGGCGACCACGGCACTCACACCTGAAATGTTGCCGTTGATTGAGCTGACCCAAACTGAGATTGACTATATTGTGGAACAAGTGCCGGGCGGAATGGCTAATATTCAGGATATTTATGCCTTGTCGCCGTTGCAGGACGGTATTCTGTTCCATCATTTATTGGCGAATAAAGGCGATCCGTATCTATTGGCTTATCCTATGGCCTTTGCTGATCGATCCTTACTGGATTGTTATCTGGCGGCAGTGCAACAGGTGATTAATCGCCATGACATCCTGCGGACTGCCTTTGTCTGGCAAGGATTATCCGTTCCGGCCCAGGTAGTCTGGCGTCAGGCGCCGTTATCAGTTGTCGAACTGACGTTAGATCCTACTGACGGGCCAGTTTATGAGCAATTAGATCAACGTTTTGATCCGCGTCAGCATCGTCTCGATCTAGGCCAGGCGCCACTGTTACGTTTTGTTATTGCACAGGAAACCGATGGTCGCTGGATTGCACTGCAATTGCAGCATCATTTGATTGGCGACCATACCACAATGGAAGTGATGCACCGCGAAGTTCAGGCGTATCTTACCGGGACTGGGGACAATTTGCCTGCGCCGATCCCTTTCCGCAATTTGGTGGCTCAGGTTCGTCTGGGGGGGGATCAGGCCGAGCATATCCGCTTCTTTACTGACATGTTGTCTGAGGTGGATGAACCGACGCTGCCGTTCGGATTGACGGAAGTATATCGGGATGGTTCTCAGATGACCCAATCGTACCGAATGTTGCCCGCTATACTGAACAACCGCTTGCGTAGTCAGGCTCGGCGTCTGGGTGTCAGCTTGGCGGCGCTATGCCATCTGGCCTGGGCACAGGTATTGTCACGTACCAGCGGACAGGCGAAAGTGGTATTCGGTACCGTCTTGTTTGGGCGGATGCAGACAGGGCAAGGGACTGACAGCAGTATGGGGCTGTTCATTAATACTTTGCCGTTACGGCTGGATATAGATGATACCCCAGTAAGGGGGAGTGTACAGGCAGCACATGCCCGGCTAGCCGAATTACTGGAGCATGAACACGCTTCACTGGCACTGGCTCAACGTTGCAGTGGGGTACAAGGTGAAGTTCCACTCTTTAGTGCTTTGTTGAACTACCGGCACAGTACGTTATCCGCGACTTCGAATGAAATCATGAATGGCGTTGAGTTCCTTGGCGCGCAGGAACGTACCAACTATCCGTTTACTCTATCGGTGGAGGATTTTGGTAATGCGTTGGGACTAACAACGCAAATTGCCCAGCCATTTGATCCGGAACGGATGTGTGGTTATATGCAACAAGCGCTGGAAAGTTTGGCAGAAACACTTGAGCTGGCCCCGGAAACGCCGGTACGGACGTTGGAAATTTTGCCCGAAACTGAACGCACATTGTTACTAAAAACCTGGAATGCGACTGAAACTGCCTATTCTAATTCGCTGTGTATCCACCAATTATTTGAACAACAAGTGGCGAAAAACCCGGATGCCACGGCACTGGTATATGAAGAACAGATGTTCAGCTATGCGGAATTGAATACTCGTGCTAACCGACTGGCCCATCAACTGATTGCGCTAGGTGTTGCGCCAGACCAGCGAGTCGCGATTTGTGTTACACGTTCACTGACGATGGTCGTGGGCTTACTGGCGGTGTTAAAAGCGGGCGGCGCCTATGTTCCATTGGACCCGGCTTATCCGCGGGAACGTTTGGCATATATTTTGACCGATGCAGCACCGGCTATTTTGCTGGCGGATAATGCCGGATGTGTCGCACTGGGTAAGGACGCTCTGGCAGGACTGACGGTACTGGATCCGAATACGCTGCCCGATAAGCCGGACAGTAACCCGCAAGTGCCCGCACTGACTGCGCAGCATCTGGCGTATGTAATTTACACCTCCGGTTCCACCGGCACACCAAAAGGCGTGATGGTTGAGCATCGTGGGCTGGTTAATCTTATTCAGGATAAAATCGCCCAGTTTGACATTCATTCAGGCAGCCGGCTGTTGCAGTTCGCCTCATTGAATTTCGATGCCAGTGTTTGGGAAATCATGATGGCGTTGGGCAGTGGAGCCAGTCTGATTATTGCTGTCGATATCATCCGTCAGGACCCGCTTCGTCTCTGGCACTATCTGGAACAACAGGCAGTGACCCATGCCTGTCTGACCCCGGCTTTGCTTCGGGATGGGGGCGATTTACCGGCGCTAACGATAACACCGACAGTGATATTAGGCGGTGAAGCACCCAGTGCAACGCTATGTCAGGCACTCTGTAGTCGAGCGACGCTGTTCAATGCCTATGGCCCGACAGAAATCACGGTGTGTGCGACGACCTGGCGTTGTCCGACAGACTACACAGATACGTTAGTGCCTATCGGCCATCCGACGGCGAATACCCAGATTTATTTGCTGGATATCTACGGCCAGCCGGTGCCGTTGGGGGCCGTGGGTGAATTGTATATCGGCGGCGCAGGGGTGGCGCGTGGCTACCTTAATCGTCCTGAGCTGACCGCTGACCGCTTCTTAGCTGACCCGTTTAGTGGGATGCCGGATGCGCGGATGTATCGGACCGGGGATTTGGCCCGTTATCTGTCAGATGGCAATTTAGTCTTTGTTGGTCGTAATGACCAGCAGATTAAAATCCGGGGTTTCCGGGTTGAACCGGGTGAAATTGAGACCCGGTTGACAGAATACCCGGCGGTGCGTGAAGCGGTAGTGTTAGCGCTGGGTGAGGAGCACGATAAGCGTCTGGTGGCTTGGGTGGAGGCAGAAGAAAACGCTGAGTTGGTGAATAACTTGCGTACTCATCTGAGCGCAATTTTGCCGGATTACATGATACCGGCGGCTTTTGTCCGTTTGGATACCCTGCCGTTGACGCCGAATGGAAAACTGAACCGTCTGGCCTTGCCGGCACCGGATGCAGAAGCATTTTCCCGTCAGGTTTACGCAGCGCCACAAGGCGAAACAGAGATAGCGCTGGCGGCTATCTGGCGTGAATTACTGGGGATTGAGCAGGTGGGGCGGTATGACAGTTTCTTTGCTCTGGGCGGCCATTCTCTGCTTGCGGTGCGGATGATGAACCGAATAGCGGCTTTAGGCATTGAATTGCCGCTGACCACGTTGTTTAAATCACCGACACTGGCAGCCTTTGCTGAGGTCATGGGGACTCAGTTTGGTGAGCAGAGCAATAACGCGTCTGCTATGCGGCCGATATCCCGTGAGGGGGCATTACCGTTGTCATTTGCGCAACAGCGTCTGTGGTTCCTGGCCCAGTTTGAGGGAGTTAGCGAGACTTATCATGTCCCAATGGCCCTGCGTTTACGTGGTCAGTTGGATATTGATGCCTGGCAGCAGGCGCTGAATCGCGTATTTGCCCGTCACGAGGCGTTGCGTTCCATTTTTATCACGATGGAGGGTCAGCCTCAGGTCGAATTATTGCCGGCTAACTTGGGTTTGCCGATAAGCAAACACGATCTGCGTAAAGTGTCTGATGCGGATAAACAGCTTGAGCTTTTATGTACACAGGAAGCAGAGGCGCCATTTGATCTTGCTGGCGGTCCGTTAATCCGAGCAGGTCTGATACAACGGGCTGATGATGATTACCTCTTTTTGCTGACTCAGCATCATATTGTGTCAGATGGCTGGTCGACTGGCGTGCTAATGCATGAGTTGAGCGCCCTCTATACCGCTTTTTCAGCGGGGCTGCCCGATCCGTTGCCGCCACTGGCAATTCAGTATCCTGATTACGCCGCCTGGCAGCGCCAATGGTTGTCGGCAGAACAGATACAATCTCAATCTGATTACTGGCGCACCAATCTGGCTGACGCGCCAGTTTTACTGGATTTGCCGACTGACCGGCCACGTCCGCCTCAGCAATCATTTGCCGGAAATATGTTGCCCGTCAGTTTCGATGCGGAGTTAACCCAATCCCTTAAACGTCTGAGTGAACAGCAGGGAAATACGTTATTTATGACCCTGTTATCAGCCTGGGCTACTGTGCTATCGCGCCTGTCAGGTCAGGATGATGTGGTGATCGGTACCCCAAGTGCGGGCCGAAATCGTCAAGAAATAGAATCCCTCATCGGTTTTTTTGTCAACACACTGGCTTTACGTATCGACTTATCGGGGGAACCAAATGTGGAGGAGTTGCTTGCACGCGTGCAGCAAACCGCACTGGCGGCCCAGGAACATCAGGACTTGCCGTTTGAACAGGTAGTGGAAATCGTACAACCGCCACGCCACCTGGCACATACCCCACTGTTCCAGGTGATGTTTGCCTGGCAGAACAATGAGAACATGGAATGGCGGTTACCGGGATTAACCATTTCACCCGCCGATCAACCTATCGATATCGCTAAGTTTGATCTTGAATTGAGCCTGTCTGAAGTGGACGGCCGGATTGTCGGTTATCTGAACTATGCCGCCGCCCTGTTTGATCAATTTACCATTGAGCGACAGGTAGGCTATCTCCATACCGTACTGCGAGAAATGGCGGCTAACCCTCAACAGCTGGTTGGAAAAATCGATATCCTGACTGTGGTGGAGCGCAAGCTATTACTGGAAACCTGGAATGCAACCCAGACGCCATATCCTGACCAGACATGTATTCACCGGCTGTTTGAACAACAGGCGGTGAAAATCCCTGACGCGGTAGCGCTGGTGTATGAAGAATGCATTCTCAGCTATGCCGAATTAAATGCCCACGCCAATCGACTGGCCCGCCAGTTAATTAAGCGGGAGATACAGTCGGATGATCGGATTGCGGTGCTGTTAGAACGTTCTATTGAGCTGGTCGTGGCTCAATTGGCAATTCTCAAAGCCGGTGCCGTTTATGTGCCAATCGATCCCCATGTACCGACTGAGCGGAAAAACTGGCTGATAAACGACTGTTCAGCCAAATTATTACTCACCGATATTCGGGTTGATCTGGCGATCCCCCAGTTTTGTCTGGTCGATGAGATGCTCACTATTGGGGAAGAAGATCACCGCAATCTTGACTTACCTCGTTCCAGTACCGAATTGGCCTATATTATGTATACCTCCGGCTCGACCGGTACGCCAAAAGGAGTAATGGTGCCGCATCGGGCGGTGGTTCGGCTGGTCATCAATAACGGGTACACCGATATCGGGCCGGATGATCGGGTAGCGTTTGAGGCCAACCCGGCTTTCGATGCCAGCACCTTTGAAGTTTGGTCGCCATTGCTTAATGGCGGCACGCTGGTGGTAATTGATCACGCTACATTACTGACGCCTAAAGAGTTTGTTCAGGCATTGCAGACTTATCGCATTACGGTGCTGTGGCTGAGTGTCGGGCTGTTTAACCGACTGGCGGCAGAGTTGTCCCCAGTGTTGCCGCAAATCAAAATCCTGATTGTCGGCGGCGATATTCTTGATCCACATGTCATTGCCAAAGTTCTGCGAGATAGCCCGCCGCAACAGTTATTGAATGGCTATGGGCCAAGTGAAGGGACTACCTTTACCGCCACCTACCGTATTGCAGAATTATCGCCAGAAATGACCCGGATACCCATCGGTCGGCCAATCGCCAATACGCGGGTTTATCTGTTGAATACCTATGGTCAGCCAGTGCCGCAGGGGGTAATCGGTGAGATTTATATCGGTGGAGATGGGGTTGCCTGTGGCTATCTCAATCGTCCCGAACTGACCGCGGAACGTTTTCTGTCGGATCCGTTTAGTGATAAGCCGGATGCTCGCCTGTATCGGACTGGGGATTTGGCCCGTTACCTGCCAGACGGCAATCTGGAGTTCTTGGGCCGTAATGACCAGCAGGTGAAAATCCGTGGTTTCCGTATTGAACTGGGGGAAATTGAAGCCCAGTTGATGGAGCATCCGGCGGTGAATGAAGCGGTTGTGTTAGCGCTGGATGATGGGCAGGACAAACGGTTGGTGGCTTATGTAACGGCAGAAACAGATGAGGAGTTGGTTAACCATCTGCGTACTCATCTGAGCGCCATTTTGCCGGATTATATGGTACCGGCAGCGTTTGTACGTCTGGATACCTTCCCGTTGACGCCGAACGGAAAATTAGATCGTCAGGCATTACCGGCGCCGGGGGAGGAAGCTTTTGCCCGGCAAATTTATGAAGCACCGCAGGGAGAAGCAGAAACCCTATTGGCCGCTGTCTGGAGCGAATTGTTAGGCATTGAGCAGGTGAGTCGGCACGATAGCTTCTTTGCCCTGGGCGGCCATTCTCTGCTTGCAGTGCGGATGATTGAACGTCTGCGCCATGTTGGGCTAAAGCTGGCGGTACGTGACCTGTTTCAATACCCGGTGTTATCGGCATTTGCCCAAACAGTAGGGCAATCACCGACGGTGGTGGTGCCAGAGAATATCATCACCCCAGCGACCACGGCGCTTACACCCGAAATGTTGCCGTTGATTGATCTGATTCAATCAGAAATTGACCATATCATTACACAAGTACCGGGTGGGGTTGCCAATATTCAGGATATCTATGCCCTGTCGCCGTTGCAGGACGGTATTCTGTTCCACCATCTACTGGCGAATGAAGGTGACCCGTATCTATTGTTCAGCCAGATGACCTTTGCTGATCGTTCATTGCTGGATCGTTATCTGGCGGCAATGCAACAGGTGGTTAATCGCCACGATATTTTACGTACTGCTTTTATTTGGCAAGGATTGTCAGCGCCAGCTCAAGTGGTCTGGCGTCAGGCTCAATTGTCAGTCACTGAACTGACATTGGACCCGGTTGATGGGCCGATCCGTGACCAGTTAGCTCAACATTTTGATCCACGTCGCTACCGTATTGATCTGCAACGAGCCCCACTGTTGCACTTTGCGGTGGCGCAGGAGGACGATGGCCGTTGGAGCGTATTGCAATTGCTGCATCATCTCATTGGTGACCATACCGCAATGGAAGTGATGCACCGCGAAGTTCAGGCGTATCTTACCGGGCTGGGGGACAATTTGCCGACGCCGGTCCCTTTCCGCAATCTGGTAGCTCAGGTCCGTCTGGGGGTGAGTCAGGCCGAACATACTCGCTTCTTTACTGATATGTTGGCTGAAGTGGATGAACCAACACTGCCATTTGAGTTGACCGAGGTCCATCGGGATGGTTCGCGGGTGACGGAATCGCACCGGATGTTACCTGCTACATTGAATGACCGCCTGCGCAGTCAGGCCCGGCGCCTGGGCGTCAGTTTGGCGACTTTGTGTCATTTGGCTTGGGCACAGGTGTTGTCACATACCAGCGGTCAGGAAAAAGTGGTATTCGGCACTGTGCTGTTTGGCCGGATGCAGGCCGGGGAAGGGGCAGACAACGGTATGGGGCTGTTTATCAATACCTTGCCGTTGCGACTGGATATGGATGATACCCCGGTGCAGGACAGTGTACGGGCAGCGCATACTCGGTTAGCTGGATTGCTGGAGTATGAACATGCGTCACTGGCGCTGGCTCAACGTTGCAGTGGAGTGCCGGGGGAAGCGCCCCTGTTTAGTGCTTTGCTGAACTATCGGCATAGTGAGCAGTCGGTTACCACGGATGCCATCATCAGCGGTATTGAATTCCTGGGCGGGCAAGAGCGCACGAACTATCCGTTTGTCTTGTCGGTGGAGGATGTTGGTCACGCTTTAGGATTGACGGCGCAAATTGTTCAACCGATTGATTCGGAGCGGATATGCGGTTATATGCAACAGGCGCTGGAAAGTCTGGCAGTGGCGCTTGAACAGCGTTCGGAGATACCGGTACGAGCACTGAATATCTTACCGGCAGCGGAGAAAAAGCTGCTGCTGGAAACCTGGAATGCAATCGAAACATCGTATCCAGATTATGGTTGTATTCATCGACTGTTTGAACAATGGGCAGAGAAAAGTCCCGATGCCACAGCACTGGTGTATGAAGAACACACCCTCAGCTATGCCGAGCTTAATGCCCGCGCTAACCGGCTGGCGCATCAACTGATAGCGTTGGGAGTCGAACCGGACCAACGAGTGGCGGTTTGCGTGTCACGTTCACCGGCAATGGTGGTGGGAGTATTAGCAGTGCTGAAAGCCGGGGGGGCCTACGTGCCGTTAGATCCGGTCTATACCGGTGAGCGTCTGGCACATATCTTGACCGATGCGGCCCCCGCTATTGTACTGGCGGATAACATCGGGCGGGATGCACTGGGAGAGGACGCGCTGGCAGGGCTGACGGTACTTGACCCGAACAGTCCGCCTGATCAGCCGGACAGTAACCCACAAGTGCCGGCATTGACGGCGCAGCATCTGGCGTATGTGATTTACACCTCGGGTTCGACCGGCACGCCGAAAGGGGTGATGGTCGAACATCGTCATATCCTGCGTTTGTTCGACGCCACTGAATCCTGGTATCACTTCAACCGGCAAGATATTTGGTGCCTGTTTCATTCCATTGCGTTTGACTTCTCGGTATGGGAATTATGGGGAGCCTTACGCTACGGCGCTAAACTGGTGCTGGTCCCGCACGCGATTGCCCGTTCACCCCAGGAGCTGCATCAATTCGTGTGTCAGCACGGTATCACCGTGTTGAATCAGACCCCCAGCGCTTTCAAAGCCTTGATTGCCAGTTATATCGCCAATCCGTTACCGGACTGTTTGCGCTATATCATCTTTGGCGGAGAAGCACTCGATCCGAGTATTCTGAAGCCGTGGTATGCCCTGCGTGAAGAGACATTGCCTCAGTTGGTGAATATGTACGGTATCACGGAGACCACCGTTCACGTCACTTACCGGGGACTGGGTCGCCATGATGTAGAACAGACCACAAGTCCTATTGGCACGCGGATCTCGGACTTAACCCTCTATCTGCTGGATAAATATGGTCAGCCAGTACCGTTAGGCGCCGTAGGTGAGTTGTATATTGGCGGGGCTGGTGTGGCACGGGGTTATCTCAATCGCCCTGAACTGACGGCGGAACGTTTTCTACCGGATACATTCAGTAGTGAACCGGATGCCCGGATGTACCGGACCGGGGATTTGGCCCGCTACCTACCGGACGGTAATCTGGAATTCCTGGGCCGCAATGACCAACAGGTGAAAATCCGTGGTTTCCGTATTGAGCCGGGAGAAATCGAAGCCCGATTGCTGGAGCACCCAGCAGTGCATGAAACGGTTGTGCAGGTGATGGGCGACGGTCAGGACAAACGGCTGGTGGCTTATGTGGTGGCAGAAGTGGACGAAGAGTTAATTAATCGTCTACGTACTCACTTAAGTGGAATTTTACCGGATTATATGGTGCCGGCCGCCTTTGTCTGTATGGATGCCTTCCCGTTGACACCGAACGGCAAACTGGATCGCCGAGCGTTACCAGCACCGGGGGAAGATGCCTTTGCCCGTCAGATTTATGCAGCACCACAAGGGGAGACAGAAACTCTGCTAGCCGCTATCTGGAGCGAGTTGTTGGGTATTGAACAGGTGAGTCGACATGACAGCTTCTTTGCCCTGGGTGGTCATTCGCTGTTAGCAGTGCGGATGATTGAACGTCTGCGTAATGCGGGGTTAACGCTGGCGGTGCGTGATTTATTCCAATCGCCGGTGTTATCGGCATTTGCTCAAACAGTTGGGCAATCACCGTCGGTGGTGGTGCCGGCGAATGTCATCACCCCGGCGACCACGGCGCTTACCCCCGAGATGTTGCCATTGATTGATCTCACTCAGCCTGAGATTGACCATATCATTGCACAAGTACCGGGTGGGGTTGCCAATATTCAGGATATTTATGCCCTGTCACCGTTGCAGGATGGCATTCTGTTCCACCATTTGCTGGCGAATAAAGGAGATCCGTATCTGCTGGCCGGTCAGATAGTCTTTGCTAACCGCGCCCTATTGGACAATTATCTGGCGGCAGTACAACAGGTGGTTAATCGCCACGATATTCTACGTACCGCCTTTGTTTGGCAAGGATTATCAACGCCAGTTCAGGTGGTCTGGCGTCAGGCGCAATTGTTAGTCACTGAACTGACGCTAGATCCAGTTGATGGGCCGGCCCGTGATCAGTTAGCTCAACATTTTGATCCGCGTTGCTATCGTATTGATCTGCAACGAGCGCCACTGTTGCGCTTTGCGGTGGCGCAGGAGGACGATGGCCGTTGGAGCGTACTGCAATTGCTGCACCATCTGATTGGCGACCATACCGCAATGGAAGTGATGCATGGCGAGATTCAGGCTTATCTTGCCGGACAGGAAGAGAAGTTGCCTGTGCCGGTTCCTTTCCGCAATCTGGTGGCTCAGGTCCGGTTGGGGGTAAGTCAGGCCGAACATACCCGCTTCTTTACCGATATGTTGGCTGAGGTGGATCAACCGACGCTGCCGTTCGGGTTAACGGAGGTACATCGGGATGGTTCACAGGTAATGGAATCGCACCAGATGTTACCCGCTACGTTAAATGATCGTCTGCGCAGTCAGGCTCGGCGTCTGGGCGTCAGTTTGGCAGCGTTGTGTCATCTCGCCTGGGCACAGGTGTTGTCACGTACCAGCGGACAGGAGAAAGTGGTGTTCGGCACCGTGCTGTTTGGGCGGATGCAGGCCAGAGAAGGTGCTGACAATGGCATGGGCCTGTTTATCAATACTTTGCCGTTGCGATTAGATATGGATGATACCTCGGTGCAGGACAGTGTGCGATTAGCCCATACCCGGTTAGCCGGATTGCTGACGCATGAACATGCATCACTGGCGCTGGCTCAACGTTGCAGCGGAGTACCGGGGGAAGCGCCCCTGTTTAGCGCGTTACTGAACTACCGGCATAGTACGCAGCCGGTTACCACGGATGGAACTATCAGCGGTATTGAATTCCTTAGCGGACAAGAGCGCACCAATTATCCGTTTGTCTTGTCGGTGGAGGATCTTGGTCACGCACTGGGGCTGACGGCGCAAATCGTTCAACCGATTGATCCGAAACGCGTGTGCGATTATATGCAACAGGCGCTGGAAAGTCTGGCAGAGGTGCTTGAGCAACGGCCTGAGACACCGGTACGGGCATTGAATATCTTGCCAACGGCAGAGAAGAAGCTGCTATTGGAGATCTGGAATGCAACCCAGGCGCCATATCCTGACCAGTGTTGTATTCACCGGCTGTTTGAACAACAGGCAGAAAAGACGCCTGACGCGATAGCGCTGATGTATGGAGAACATATTCTCAACTATGCTGAATTAAATGCTCGCGCCAACCAATTGGCTCACTGGTTAATTAGGCAGGGGATTCAGCCGGATGACCGGGTCGCTGTAAGGTTAGAGCGTTCTGTTGAACTAGTGGTGGCTCAATTGGCTATCCTCAAGGCCGGGGCCGTTTATGTGCCGATCGATCCCCGCGTGCCGGACGACCGGCAGCATTGGTTGATAAACGACTGTGCAGCCAAATTGTTGCTTACGGGTATCCCGGTTGAACTGGCCGCTATCAGGCAGGAAGATTACCGCAATCCTGACTTACCCCGCTCCAATACTGAGCTGGCCTATATCATGTATACCTCCGGCTCAACGGGTACGCCCAAAGGGGTGATGGTACCGCATCGTGCCGTGGTTCGGTTGGTGATTAATAACGGGTACGCCGACATCGGACCGGATGATCGGGTGGCGTTTGAAGCTAACCCGGCTTTTGATGCCAGCACCTTTGAAGTCTGGTCGCCATTACTCAATGGCGGCACGTTGGTAGTGATTGAACACTCCACATTGCTGATGCCTAAAGAATTTGTTCAAGCATTACAGACTTATCGCATTACCGTGCTGTGGCTAAGTGTCGGGCTATTTAACCAGCTGGCGACAGAGCTGTCCCCGGCTCTCCCGCAGCTCAAAATTCTGATTGTCGGCGGCGATGTATTGGACCCACATGTGATTAGACAAGTTCTGCGTGATAACCCGCCGCAACAGTTATTGAATGGCTATGGACCGAGCGAAGGAACCACCTTTACCGCGACATACCGTATCACTGCGTTATCTGCGGGGATGACGAAGATCCCCATTGGTCGACCGATAGCCAATACACGAGTTTATCTGTTGGATGCCAATGGTCAGCCGGTGCCGCAGGGAGCAACCGGTGAGATTTATATCGGCGGAGATGGAGTTGCTTGTGGCTATCTCAATCGTCCTGAACTGACCGCAGAACGTTTCCTGCCGGATCCATTTAGTGATAAGCCAGATGCCCGCCTGTATCGCACCGGGGATTTAGCCCGTTACCTGCCAGATGGTAATCTGGAATTCCTGGGCCGTAATGACCAACAGGTGAAAATTCGCGGTTTCCGTATTGAGCCGGGGGAAATCGAAGCCCGGTTGATGGAATACCCGACGGTGAGTGAAGCGGCTGTGCTGGCTCTGGGTGACGGTCAGGACAAACGGCTGGTGGCTTATGTCGTGGCAGAAGCGGATAAAGAATTAGTTAATAGTTTGCGTACTCACTTAAGTACGATTTTACCGGATTATATGGTGCCAGCCGCTTTTGTCTGTATGGATGCCTTTCCGTTGACGCCAAACGGCAAACTGGATCGCCGGGCATTACCAATGCCGGGGGAAGAAGATTTCGCCCGGCAGATTTACGCCGCACCATTAGGAGAGATGGAAACCACATTGGCCGCTATCTGGCGTGAATTACTGGGTGTTGAGCGGATTAGCCGGTATGACAACTTTTTTACACTGGGCGGCCATTCGTTGCTGGCGGTAAGAATGATAAACCGGATAGCGGCTTTAGGCATTGAATTGCCATTGTCCATGCTGTTTACATTCCCGTCTTTGATGACCTTTGCTGAAGCGATAAGTGCCCAGTTTGATGAATCGGATAGGATATTGCCTGCTATCGTTCCGCTATCCCGTGAAGGCCAATTGCCATTGTCATTTGCGCAACAACGCCTGTGGTTCCTGACGCAGTTTGACGGGGTGAGTGAGACCTATCATATTCCGTTGGCTTTACGTCTACATGGTCGGCTGGATATCGCTGCCTGGCAACAGGCGCTTGATACGCTATTTGCCCGTCACGAAGCGTTGCGTTCTGTCTTCATTGTCGTTGACGGCCAGCCGCAGGTAGCGTTGTTGCCGGCGGCATCTGGCTTGCCGATGAGAAAATATGATCTGCATGACGTGCCTGATGTGGATGTTCAGCTTGCATCTCTCTCTGCTCAGGAAGCCAATGAGACGTTTGATCTTGCCTGTGGCCCCTTAATTCGTTCCAGTCTGATACAACTGGCTGACGATGATCACGTCTTCTTGCTGACTCTGCATCATATTATTTTCGATGGTTGGTCTGTCAGCGTGTTAATGCGTGAATTGAGCGCTCTTTACACCGCGTTTCTAGCGAGGCAGCCAGATCCGTTGCCACCGTTGACCATTCAGTATCCTGATTACGCCGCCTGGCAGCGTCAATGGTTGTCGGCTGAACGTATACAGTCCCAATCTGACTATTGGCGTGAAAGGTTGGTTGATGCGCCGGTTCTCTTGGATTTGCCGACTGACCGGCCGCGGCCGCCTCAGCAGTCATTTACCGGGGCCTTATTGCCCATCAGCCTAGATGCGGAGTTAACCCAATCCCTCAAACGTTTGAGTGAACAACAAGGCGTCACGCTATTTATGACTCTGTTGGCGGCTTGGGCAACGGTTCTATCGCGTCTGTCAGGTCAGGAAGATCTGGTTATCGGTACGCCAAGCGCGGGCCGCAGTCGGCAAGAAGTAGAATCTTTAATCGGCTTCTTTGTCAATACTCTGGCGTTGCGTATGGATTTATCCGGTACGCCGAATGTGGCGGAATTACTGGCGCGTGTACGGCAAACTGCGCTGGCGGCTCAAGAGCATCAGGACCTGCCATTTGAACAGGTGGTGGAAATCGTGCAACCACCACGCCACTTGGCACACACCCCGTTGTTCCAGGTGATGTTTGCTTGGCAGAACAATGAGAACACAAAATGGCGGCTGCCGGGACTGGCGGTTTCACCAGTCGAGCAGGCGTTTAATGTGGTTAAGTTCGATCTTGAACTGAATTTGTTTGAGGTGGAAGGCCAGATTGTCGGTTATCTGAATTATGCCGCCGCTCTATTTGATCAACCGACCATTGAGCGACAAGTGGGCTATCTCCATACCGTACTGCGGGCGATGGCGGCTAACCCTCAACAGCCGGTCGGGAAAATTGATGTCTTGACCGTGGCGGAACGCAGGCTGTTATTGGAAACCTGGAACGCAACTGAAATGCCGTATCCTGCTCACTGTTGTATTCACCGGCTGTTTGAGCAACAGGTAGAGAAAAGCCCGGATGCCACAGCGCTGGTGTATGAAGGGCAAGCCTTCAGTTATGTTGAATTGAATGCCTGTGCTAATCGGCTGGCGCATCAACTGATTACGTTGGGTGTGGTACCGGATCAGCGGGTAGCAATCTGTGTCACAAGTTCGCCGGCACGGGTAATGGGGCTGCTGGCAGTACTGAAAGCCGGGGGGGCCTATGTGCCGCTAGACCCGGCTTATCCGGGGGAACGTCTGGTTCATATTTTAACCGATGCTGCGCCGACTATTGTGCTGGCGGATGATGCTGGACGTGCCGCGTTAGGCGAAAAAGTGCTGGCAGCGTTAACTGTGCTGGATCCGAATTCATTGCCCGACCAACCAGATAGTAACCCACAAGTACCGGTATTAACTCCACGCCATCTGGCGTATGTGATTTATACCTCTGGTTCGACCGGCATACCAAAGGGGGTGATGGTCGAACATCGTGGGTTGGTTAATCTTATTCAGGAAAAAATCTCTCAGTTTGATATTCATCCCGGTAGCCGGATGTTGCAATTTGCCTCATTTGGCTTTGATGCCAGCGTATGGGAAACCATGATGGCATTGTGCAGCGGGGCTACTTTGGCGATCCCTGCCGATACGGTTCGTCAGGAGCCTCGTTATCTCTGGCATTATCTGGAAGAGCAGGCGATAACTCATGCCTGCTTGACACCTGCCCTGCTCCGGGAGGGGATTGATTTGCCGGAGATGACAATAAGACCGACGTTGATACTCGGTGGTGAAGCACCCAGTGCAACGTTGCTTCAAGCACTATGTCGTCGGGCAACGGTGTTTAATGCCTATGGCCCAACGGAAATTACGGTGTGTGCCGCCACCTGGCGTTGTCCGTCAGATTACGCTGAGGGTGTCATTGCTATTGGGCGTCCGACAGCGAATACACAGGTTTATTTGCTGAATACTGACAGTCAGCCAGTGCCGTTAGGCGCGGTTGGCGAGCTGTTTATTGGCGGCGTGGGGGTAGCGCGCGGCTATCTCAACCGGCCTGACTTGACGGCGGAGCGTTTTCTGTCAGATCCGTTTAGTGGTGAACCCGATGCTCGGATGTACCGGACCGGGGATTTAGCCCGCTACCTACCAGACGGTAATTTGGAATTCTTGGGCCGTAATGACCAGCAGGTGAAAATCCGTGGTTTCCGTATCGAACCGGGGGAAATCGAAGCGCGATTACTGGAACACCCGGCGATAAGTGAAGCGCTGGTGCTGGCTTTGGGGGATGGTCAGGATAAACGGTTGGTGGCTTATGTGGCGGCAGAATCGGATGACCGGCTGGTGAACAACTTGCATGCTCATCTAAGAGCCATTTTGCCGGATTACATGGTGCCGGCGGCCTTTGTACGCCTGGATACTTTCCCGTTGACGCCAAGTGGCAAGCTGGATCGTCGAGCGTTACCTGCACCGCGGGAGGGAGCGTTTGCCCGTCAGGTTTATGAAGCCCCTAGAGGGGAAACAGAAATCCTGCTAGCTGCTATCTGGTGCGAGTTGTTGGGCGTTGAACAAATCAGTCGGCATGACAGTTTCTTTGCTCTGGGCGGCCATTCATTGTTAGCGGTACGGATGATTGAACGCCTGCGTAATGAGGGGTTAGTACTGGCGGTACGTGATTTATTCCAATCCCCAGTGTTATCTGAATTCGCCCAAACAGTAGGGCAATCACAGGTGGTAGTCGTGCCGGCGAATGTCATTACTCCGGCGATTACGCAACTTACACCCGAGATGTTGCCGTTGATTGATCTGTCTCAGTCTGAGATTGACCATATCATTGAACAAGTACCGGGTGGGGTTGCCAATATTCAGGATATCTATGCCCTGTCGCCGTTGCAGGACGGTATCCTGTTCCACCATCTGCTGGCGAATAAAGGTGATCCGTATCTATTGGTCAGCCAAATGACTTTTGCTGATCGTTCATTATTGGACCGTTATCTGGCGGCAGTGCAACAGGTGATTAACCGCCACGATATCCTGCGGACCGCCTTTGTTTGGCAAGAATTATCAACGCCGGTACAAGTGGTTTGGCGTCAGGCGCAATTGTCAGTCACTGAACTGACACTAGACCCAATTGATGGGCCGGTCCGTGATCAGTTAGCTCAACATTTTAACCCACGTCACTATCGTATTGATCTGCAACGAGCCCCCTTGTTGCACTTTACAGTGGCGCAGGAGGACGATGGCCGTTGGAGCGTGCTGCAATTGCTGCATCATCTGATTGGCGACCATACGACGCTGGAAGTGATGAACGGTGAGGTTCAGGCTTATCTTACTGGACAGGAAGAGAACTTGCCTGCGCCAGTCCCTTTCCGCAATTTGGTGGCACAAGCCCGGTTGGGGGTAAGTCAGGCCGAACATACTCGCTTCTTTACTGACATGCTGGCCGAAGTGGACGAACCAACGTTGCCATTCGGGTTGGCGGAGGTGCATCAGGATGGTTCGCAGGTGACGGAATCGCACCGGATGTTACCCGCTACGTTGAATGACCGCCTTCGTAGCCAGGCCCGGCGTCTGGATGTCAGTCTCGCGGCATTATGCCATCTGGCCTGGGCACAAGTCTTATCATGTACCAGCGGACAGGCGAAAGTAGTGTTCGGCACCGTACTATTTGGGCGGATGCAGGCCGGGCAAGGGGCTGACAGCGGCATGGGGCTGTTTATCAATACCTTGCCGTTACGGCTGGATATGGATGATACCCCGGCGCAGGACAGTGTACGGTTAGCCCATACCCGGTTAGCCGGATTGCTGGCGCATGAACATGCATCACTGGCACTGGCTCAACGTTGCAGTAGGGTGCTAGGGGAAACGCCCCTCTTTAGCTCATTACTGAACTACCGGCATAGTGCGCAGCCGGTTACCACGGATGCCATCATCAGCAACATTGAATTCTTAGGCGGGCAAGAGCGCACGAACTATCCGTTTGTCTTGTCGGTGGAGGATTTTGACCACTCATTGGGGTTGACGGCGCAAATTGTTCAACCGATTGATCCAGAAAGAATATGTGGTTATATGCAACAGGCTCTGGAAAGTCTGGCAGAGGCGCTTGAACAGCAGCCAGAAACACCGGTACGAGCACTGAATATCTTGCCAGCGGCAGAGAAGAAGCTGTTGTTGGAGACCTGGAATGCAACCCAGGCGCGGTATCCTGACCAGTGTTGTATTCACCGGCTGTTTGAACAACAGGCAGAAAAGACGCCTGATGCGATAGCGCTGGTGTATGGAGAACACGTTCTCAACTATGCCGAATTAAATGCTCGCGCTAACCAACTGGCCCACTGGTTAATTGGGCAGGGGGTCCAGCCGGATGACCGTGTCGCTGTGCAGTTAGAACGTTCTGTTGAACTGGTGGCGGCTCAGTTGGCTATCCTCAAGGCCGGGGCCGTTTATGTGCCTATCGATCCCCGAGTGCCGGACGAGCGGAAGCATTGGCTGATAAACGACTGTGCAGCTAAATTGTTGTTTACGGATATCCCGGTTGAACTGGCCGCTATCAGTGAGGAGTATTACCACAACCCTGACTTATCTCGCTCCAGTACTGAACTGGCCTATATCATGTATACCTCCGGCTCAACCGGTACGCCTAAAGGGGTGATGGCGCCGCATAGGGCTGTGGTTCGACTGGTCATCAATAACGGGTACGCCGACATTGGACCGGATGATCGGGTGGCGTTTGAAGCTAACCCGGCTTTCGATGCCAGCACCTTCGAAGTCTGGTCGCCGTTGCTCAATGGCGGCGCACTGGTCGTGATTGATCACGCCACATTGCTGACGCCTAAAGAATTTGTTCAGGCATTACAGATTTATCGCATTACCGTGCTGTGGATGAGTGTTGGGCTGTTTAACCGGCTGGCGACAGAGTTGTCCCCGGTTTTTCCACAACTCAAAATCCTGATTGTCGGCGGCGATGTGCTGGATCCGCAGGTGATGGCGCAAGTTCTGCGTGATAACCCGCCGCAACAGTTATTGAATGGCTATGGGCCAAGTGAGGGCACCACCTTTACCGCGACATACCGTATCACTGCGTTGCCTACGGGGATGACGAAGATCCCCATTGGTCGACCGATAGCCAATACGCGGGTCTATCTACTGGATGGCAATGGTCAGCCAGTACCGTTGGGGGCGGAAGGGGAAATTTATATCGGCGGAGATGGGGTTGCTTGTGGCTATCTGAATCGTCCTGAACTGACCGCAGAACGCTTTCTTGCGGACCCCTTTAGCGATAAACCGGGAGCACGGATGTACCGTACCGGAGATTTAGCCCGTTACCTGCCGGACGGTAATCTGGAATTCCTGGGCCGTAATGACCAGCAGGTGAAAATCCGTGGTTTCCGTATTGAACCGGGGGAAATCGAAGCCCGGCTGATGGAACATCCGGCGGTGAATGAAACGGTTGTGCTGGTGTTGGGCGACGGGCAGGACAAACGGCTGGTGGCTTATGTGGTGGCAGAAGCAGATGAGACGTTGGTTAACCATCTGCGTACTCATTTAAGTACGGTGTTGCCGGATTATATGGTGCCGGCCGCTTTTGTCTGTCTGGATGCCTTCCCGCTGACGCCGAATGGCAAGCTGGACCGTCGGGCGCTACCGGCACCGGGGGAAGAGGATTTTGCCCGGCAAATTTACGCTGCGCCATCAGGAGAGATGGAAACCACATTGGCGGCTATCTGGCGTGAATTACTGGGTGTTGAGCGGATTAGCCGGTATGACAACTTTTTCGCCCTGGGCGGCCATTCGTTGTTGGCGGTGCGGATGATAAACCGGATAGCGGCGTTGGGGATTGAATTACCGCTGTCCACACTGTTTACATTCCCGTCTTTGATGGCCTTTGCTGAAGTGATGAGTGCCCAGTTTGACGAGCCGGGCAGGATATTACCTGCCATCGTTCCGCTATCCCGTGAAGACCAATTGCCGTTATCATTTGCGCAACAGCGTTTGTGGTTCTTGGCCCAGTTTGAGGGAGTGAGTGATACTTATCATATTCCTCTGGCCCTGCGTTTGCGTGGTTGGCTGAATATTGCCGCCTGGCAGCAGGCGCTTGATACCCTATTTACCCGCCATGAAGCATTGCGCTCTGTTTTTGTTACCGTTGACGGCCAGCCGCAGGTGGAATTGTTGCCGGCAGAATGGGGCCTACCGATAAGAAAATATGATCTGCATGACATGTCTGATGTGGATGCGCAGCTTACCTCTCTCTCCGCTCAGGAAACTAATGCGCCATTTGACCTTGCCCGTGGCCCATTAATTCGTTCCAGTCTGGTACAACTGGCTGACGATGATCACGTTTTCTTGCTGACCCAGCATCATATTGTTTCCGATGGTTGGTCTTTAGGGATACTGAAATCAGAACTAGAGGCGCTTTATTCGGCTTACTTGAACCAACAACAAGACCCATTGCCACCGTTGACGATTCAATATCCTGATTACGCCGCCTGGCAGCGCCAATGGTTGTCGGCAGAACAGATACAATCTCAATCTGATTACTGGCGCACCAAGCTGGCTGACGCGCCAGTTTTACTGGATTTGCCAACTGACCGGCCACGTCCGCCTCAGCAATCATTTGCGGGAAATATGTTGCCCGTCAGTTTCGATGCGGAGTTAACCCAATCCCTTAAACGCCTGAGTGAGCAACAGGGCGTCACGTTATTTATGACCCTGTTAGCTGCCTGGGCAACGGTTCTATCGCGTCTGTCAGGTCAGGAGGATCTGATTATCGGTACACCGAGTGCCGGTCGCAGTCGGCAGGAAGTGGAATTTTTAATCGGCTTCTTTGTCAATACGCTGGCGTTGCGGATGGACTTATCCGGTGCCCCGAATGTGACTGAGTTGCTGGCGCGTGTGCGGCAAACTGCGCTGGCAGCACAGGAGCATCAGGACCTGCCATTTGAACAAGTGGTGGAAATCGTGCAGCCACCGCGCCGACTGGCGCATACCCCATTGTTCCAGGTGATGTTTGCCTGGCAGAACAATGAGAATACGGAATGGAGGCTGCCGGGACTAGTGGTTTCACCGGTCGAGCAAGCTTTGGATGTGATTAAGTTCGATCTTGAGCTGAATTTGTTTGAGGTGGAGGGCCGAATTGTCGGTTATCTGAATTATGCCGCCGCCCTATTTGATCAAGCGACCATTGAACGGCAGGTGGGCTATCTCCATACCGTGCTGCGGGCGATGGCGGCAAATCCTCAACAGACGGTTGGAAGAATCGATATTCTGACAGCGGCAGAGCGCAGGCTGTTGCTGGAAACCCGGAATGCCATTGAAACACAATATCCTAAACAGCTATGTATTCATCAATTATTTGAACAACAGGTGGAGAACGCGCCTAATGAGACGGCAGTGGTGTATGAAGAACACACCCTCAGCTATGCCGAGCTCAATGCCCGCGCTAACCGGCTGGCGCATCAACTGATGGCGTTGGGAGTCGAACCGGACCAACGAGTGGCGGTTTGTGTCTCACGATCACTGGCAATGGTGGTGGGAGTATTGGCGGTGCTGAAAGCCGGGGGGGCCTACGTGCCGTTAGATCCGGTCTATACCGGTGAGCGTCTGGCACATATCCTGACCGATGCTGCTCCCGCTATTGTACTGGCTGATAACATCGGGCGGGATGCGCTGGGAGAGGACACGCTGGCAGGGCTGACGGTACTTGACCCGAACAGTCCGCCTGATCAGCCGGACAGTAACCCACAAGTGCCGGCATTGACGGCACAGCATCTGGCCTATGTGATTTACACCTCGGGTTCGACCGGCATGCCGAAAGGGGTGATGGTGGAGCATCGTCATATCCTGCGTTTGTTCGACGCCACTGAATCCTGGTATCACTTCAACCGGCAAGATATTTGGTGCCTGTTCCATTCCATTGCGTTTGACTTCTCGGTATGGGAATTATGGGGAGCCTTACGCTACGGCGCTAAATTGGTGTTGGTTCCGCACGCGATTGCTCGTTCACCCCAGGAGCTGCATCAATTTGTGTGTCAGCACGGTATCACCGTATTGAATCAGACTCCCAGCGCCTTCAAAGCCTTGATTGCCAGTTATATCGCCAATCCATTGCCTGACTGTTTGCGCTATGTCATCTTTGGCGGGGAAGCGCTCGATCCGAGTATTTTGAAGCCGTGGTATGCCCTGCGTGAAGAGACATTGCCTCAGTTGGTGAATATGTACGGTATCACGGAAACCACCGTTCACGTCACTTACCGGGCACTGAATCGCCATGATGTGGAACAGACCACAAGTCCTATTGGCACGCGGATCTCGGACTTAACCCTCTATCTGCTGGATAAATATGGTCAGCCAGTACCGTTAGGCGCCGTGGGTGAATTATATGTTGGCGGAGGGGGTGTGGCACGGGGTTATCTCAATCGTCCTGAACTGACCGTGGAGCGTTTTCTATCTGATCCGTTCAGTAGTGAACAGGATGCCCGGATGTACCGGACCGGGGATTTGGCCCGCTACCTGCCAGACGGCAATCTGGAGTTTCTAGGTCGCAATGACCAGCAGGTGAAAATTCGTGGTTTCCGTATTGAGCCGGGAGAAATCGAAGCCCGATTGCTGGAACACCCGGCGGTGAGAGAAGCGGTCGTGCTGGCGCTGGATGATGGTCAGGACAAACGGCTGGTGGCTTATGTCGTGGCAGAAGCGGATGAGGCGTTGGTTAACCACCTGCGTACTCATCTGAGTGGGATTTTACCGGATTATATGGTGCCGGCCGCTTTTGTGCGTCTGGATACCTTCCCGTTGACCCCGAACGGTAAGCTGGACCGTCGGGCGCTGCCGGTACCGGGAGAGAATGCCTTTGCTCGTCAGGTTTATGCAGCGCCGCAAGGCGAGGTGGAAACCCTATTGGCTGTTATCTGGGGCGAGTTGCTAGGTATTGAACAAATCAGTCGGCACGACAGCTTCTTTGCTCTTGGCGGCCATTCGTTGCTGGCAATGCGGATGATTGAACGTCTGCGTAATGCGGGGTTAACGCTGGCGGTGCGTGATTTATTCCAATCCCCGGTGTTATCGGCATTTGCCCAAACAGTAGGACAATCACAAGCGGTGGTAGTGCCGGCGAATGTCATTACCCCAGCAACTTCAGTACTCACCCCCGAAATGTTGCCGTTGATTGAGCTGACTCAAACTGAGATTGACCATATCGTTGAACAAGTGCCGGGTGGAATAGCTAATATTCAGGATATTTATGCCCTGTCCCCGTTACAGGACGGTATTCTGTTCCATCATTTACTGGCGAATAAAGGCGATCCGTACCTATTAGTTAGTCAGACAGCCTTCGCTGACCGATCTCTGTTGGACAGTTATTTAGCGGCAGTGCAACAGGTGATTAACCGCCATGACATCCTGCGTACTGCTTTTATCTGGCAAGGGTTATCAGCGCCGATTCAGGTGGTCTGGCGTCAAGCGCCGTTATCAGTGACTGAATTGACGTTGGATTCCGCAGATGGACCGGTTTATGAACAACTCATTCAACGTTTTGGCCCGCGTCATCATCGCCTCGACTTGAGCCAAGCGCCCTTGCTGCGCTTTATGGTGGCGCAAGAAGCGGATGGTCGCTGGATTGTACTGCAATTGCAGCATCATCTGATTGGCGACCACACGACGCTGGAAGTGATGAACCGCGAAGTTCAGGCGTACCTCACCGGGCAGGAAGAGAGCCTGTCGGCACCCGTTCCTTTCCGCAACTTGGTGGCTCAAGTCCGGTTGGGCGTGAGCCAAGCCGAGCATACCCGCTTCTTTACTGATATGTTGGCAGAGGTGGATCAACCGACATTGCCATTCGGATTGACAGAAGTACATCGAGATGGTTCGCAGGTGACGGAATTGTACCGGATGTTGCCCGCCATACTGAATAACCGCTTGCGTAGTCAAGCCCGACGTCTGGGCGTCAGTTTGGCGGCATTGTGTCATCTAGCTTGGGCACAGGTCTTATCGCGTATCAGTGGACAAGAGAAAGTGGTGTTCGGCACTGTGCTGTTTGGGCGGATGCAGGCCGGGGAAGGCGCTGACAGCGGCATGGGACTGTTTGTCAACACCTTACCGTTACGACTGGATATAAATGATACCCCAGTGCAGGACAGCGCACGGTTAACCCATACCCGGTTAGCCGAATTGCTGGCGCATGAACATGCTTCATTGGCACTGGCTCAACGTTGCAGTGGAGTGCCGGGGGAAACGCCTCTGTTTAGTGTTTTGTTGAACTACCGGCATAGTGCACAGCTGGTTACCGTAGATGAAACCAGCAGCGGTATAGAATCCTTTAGCGGGCAAGAACGTACCAACTATCCGTTTGTGCTGTCGGTGGAAGATTTTGGTCACGCTTTGGGATTGACCGCCCAGGTCGTGCAACCGTTTGATCCGGAAAGGATATACGGCTATATGCAACAGGTGTTGGAAAGTTTGGTGGAAGCACTTGAACAGGCCCCGGAAACACCAGTGCGGACGTTGGAAATTTTGCCTGAAACTGAACGCACATTGTTATTAAAAACCTGGAATGCGACTGAAACTGTCTACCCTGAGCAGTTATGTATCCATCAATTATTTGAACAACAAGTGGTGAAAAACCCAGATGCTACGGCACTGGTGTATGAAGAACAGACGTACAGCTATGCGGAACTGAATACCCGTGCTAACCGACTGGCCCATCAACTAATTACGTTGGGTATTGCGCCAGACCAGCGAGTAGCGATTTGTGTTACACGTTCACTGATGATGGTTGTGGGCTTACTGGCGGTGTTGAAAGCGGGCGGCGCCTATGTTCCACTGGACCCGGCTTACCCGAGGGAACGTTTGGCGTATATTTTAACTGATGCGGCACCGGTTGTTTTACTGGCGGATAATGTTGGATGTGTCGCTCTGGGTGAGAGCGCTTTGGTAGGGCTGACGGTACTTGATCCGAATATGCTGCTTGATAAGCCGGATAGTAACCCGCAAGTGACGGCACTGACTGCACAACATCTGGCGTATGTGATTTACACCTCCGGTTCCACTGGCACACCAAAAGGCGTGATGGTTGAGCATCGTGGGCTGGTTAATCTTATTCAGGATAAAATCGCCCAATTTGGCATTCATTCGGGTAGCCGGCTGTTGCAGTTTGCCTCATTGAGTTTTGATGCCAGTGTTTGGGAAATCATGATGGCATTGGGAAGTGGGGCCAGCTTGATAATAGCTACCGATATCATTCGTCAGGACCCACTTCGTCTCTGGCATTATCTGGAGCAACAGTCAGTGACTCATGCCTGTCTGACCCCGGCTTTGCTTCGGGAAAAGACCGATTTACCGAAAATGACGATAAAACCGACGTTGATACTCGGTGGTGAAGCACCCAGCGCAATGTTGCTTCAAGCACTGAGTCGTCGGGCAACGGTGTTTAATGCCTATGGCCCGACAGAAATCACGGTGTGTGCGACGACCTGGCGTTGTCCGCCAGACTACACAGATACGTTAGTGCCTATCGGCCATCCGACGACGAATACCCAGATTTATTTGCTGGATACTTACGGCCAGCCAGTGCCTTTGGGGGCAGTGGGTGAGTTGTATGTTGGTGGTGCAGGTGTGGCGCGTGGTTACCTTAATCGTCCTGAACTGACGGCTGAACGCTTCTTAGCTGACCCGTTTAGTGAGATGCCGGGTGCGCGGATGTATCGGACCGGGGATTTGGCCCGCTACTTACCGGACGGCAATCTGGAATTCCTGGGCCGCAATGACCAGCAGATCAAAATCCGCGGTTTCCGTATTGAGCCGGGGGAAATCGAAGCCCGACTGATGGAACACCCAATGGTGCAAGAGGCTGTGGTATTGGTGCTAGGTGATGAGCAGGACAAACGGCTGGTAGCTTATGTGGTGGCAGAAGCGGATGAGGCGCTGGTTAACAGTCTGCGTACACACTTGAGCGCAGTCTTACCGGATTATATGGTGCCGACGGCTTTTGTACGCTTGAATGCCTTCCCGCTGACCCCGAACGGTAAGCTGGACCGTCGAGCATTACCGATACCGGGAGAAGAGGCTTTTGCCCGGCAAATTTACGCCGCGCCATTAGGAGAGATGGAAACCACATTAGCCGCTATCTGGCGTGAATTACTGGGTGTTGAGCGGATTAGCCGGTATGACAACTTTTTTGCACTGGGCGGCCATTCCCTGTTGGCGGTACGGGTGATGAACCGAATAGCGGCGTTGGGGATTGAATTGCCGTTGTCCATGTTATTTACATTCCCTGTTTTGACCGCTTTTGCCGAAGCGATAAGTGCGCGGTTTGATGAGTCTGGCGAGATATTGCCCGCCATCGTTCCACTATCCCGTAAGGATCAATTACCGTTGTCATTTGCGCAACAACGACTGTGGTTCCTGACGCAGTTTGAAGGGATAAGTGAGACCTATCATATTCCGTTAGCCCTGCGTTTACGTGGTCGGCTGGATATCACTGCTTGGCAACAGGCGCTTGATACACTGTTTGCCCGCCATGAAGCGTTACGCTCTGTCTTCGTTGCTGTTGACGGCCAGCCGCAGGTGGAGTTGCTGCCAGCGGCATTAGGTCTGCCGATGAAAAAATATGATCTGCGTAAGGCACTTGATGTGGATGCGCAGTTTGCGTTTCTCTCTGCTCAGGAAGCCAATGCGCCGTTTGATCTTGCCCGTGGCCCATTAATTCGTTCCAGTCTGGTACAACTGGCTAATGATGAACACGTTTTCTTGCTGACCCTGCATCATATTATTTTCGATGGCTGGTCTGTCAGCGTATTGATGCGTGAATTGAACACCCTTTACACCGCTTTTCAGGCGGGGCAGTCAGACCCGTTACCACCGTTGACAATTCAGTATCCTGATTACGCCGCTTGGCAGAGCCAGCGGCTATCGGCTGAACGCATACAGTCTCAATCTGATTATTGGCGCACGAGGTTGGCTGACGCACCGGTATTGTTAGATTTGCCCACTGACCGGCCACGCCCAACTCAGCAGTCGTTTGCCGGGAATATCTTACCCGTCAGTCTGGATGAGGAGTTAACCCAATCTCTCAAGCGCCTGAGTGAGCAACAAGGCGTCACGCTATTTATGACCCTGTTGGCAGCTTGGGCAACGGTTCTATCGCGTCTGTCAAGTCAAGAGGATCTGATTATCGGTACCCCAAGCGCGGGCCGCAGTCGGCAAGAAGTGGAATCTCTGATTGGCTTCTTTGTGAATACACTGGCATTACGTATGGATTTATCCGGTGCGCCGGATGTGGCGGAATTGTTGGCGCGTGTGCGGCAAACCGCGCTGGCGGCACAGGAACATCAGGACCTACCGTTTGAACAGGTGGTGGAAATTGTGCAACCGCCGCGCCGACTAGCGCATACCCCACTGTTCCAGGTGATGTTTGCCTGGCAGAACAATGAAAATAAGGACTGGACGTTACCCGGACTGACCATTTCACCCGTCGGGCAAGCTTTTGATATGGTTAAGTTTGATCTTGAATTGAGCCTGTCTGAGGTGGACGGCCGGATTGTCGGTTATCTGAATTATGCCACCGCCCTGTTTGATCAAGCGACCATTGAGCGGCAGGTGGGTTATCTCCATACCGTACTGCGAGAGATGGCAGCTAACCCTCAACAGCCGGTTGGGAAAATCAATATCCTGACCGTGGCGGAACGCAAGCTGTTACTGGAAACCTGGAATTCAACCCAGACGCCATATCCTGATCAGACATGCATCCACCGGTTGTTTGAACAACAGACAGAGAAAACCCCTGATGCAGTAGCGTTGGTGTATGAAGAACGCATTCTCAGTTATGCCGAATTAAATGCTCGTGCCAATCGACTGGCCCGCCAGTTAATCGAACAGGGTATCCAGCCGGATAACCGGGTCGCAGTGCTGTTAGAGCGTTCTGTTGAACTGGTCGTGGCTCAGTTGGCTATTCTCAAAGCCGGAGCCGTTTATGTGCCGATCGATCCCCATGTGCCGGACGAACGGAAAAACTGGCTGATAAACGACTGTTCAGCCAAATTATTGCTCACCGATATTCCGGTTGATCTGGCAATTCCCCAACTTTGTCTGGCCGATGAGATGAGCGATATCAGGGAAGAAGATCATCGCAATCCTGACTTACCCCGCTCCAGTACCGAGCTGGCATACATTATGTACACTTCCGGCTCGACCGGCACGCCGAAAGGAGTAATGGTGCCACACCGTGCGGTGGTTCGACTGGTGATTAATAATGGGTACGCTGACATCGGGCCGGATGATTGGGTGGCGTTTGCGGCCAACCCGGCTTTCGATGCCAGCACCTTTGAAGTCTGGGCGCCATTGCTCAATGGCGGCGCGCTGGTAGTGATTGATCACGCTACATTGTTGACGCCTAAAGAGTTTGTTCAGGCACTACAGACTTATCGTATTACCATACTGTGGCTGAGTGTCGGGCTGTTTAACCGACTGGCGGCAGAGTTGTCTCTGGCGCTGCCACAAATCAAAACCCTGATTGTCGGCGGCGATGTGCTGGATACGCATGTGATAGCACAGGTTTTGCGTGATGGCCCGCCTCAACAGTTATTGAATGGTTACGGACCGAGTGAGGGTACGACCTTCACCGCGACATACCGTATCACTGCGTTATCCGCGGGAACGCCGAAGATCCCCATTGGTCGACCAATAGCCAATACGCAGGTTTATCTGTTGGATACCTATGGTCAGCCAGTGCCGCAAGGAGTAACTGGTGAGATTTATATCGGCGGGGATGGAGTTGCCTGTGGTTACCTTAATCGTCCCGAACTGACGGCGGAACGCTTTCTCGCGGACCCCTTTAGCAGTAAACCGGGAGCACGGATGTACCGCACCGGAGATTTGGCCCGTTACCTGCCAGACGGCAATCTGGATTTCCTGGGCCGTAATGACCAACAGGTGAAAATCCGTGGTTTCCGTATTGAGCCGGGGGAAATCGAAGCCCGGTTGATGGATCATCCGGCGGTGAGTGAAGCGGTTGTGTTGGCGCTGGGTGACGGGCAGGACAAACGATTGGCGGCTTATGTGGCGGCAGAAGCGAATGAAGAATTGGTTAACCATCTGCGTACTCACCTGAGCGCCATTTTACCGGATTATATGGTACCGGCAGCGTTTGTACGTCTGGATACCTTCCCGTTGACGCCAAACGGCAAACTGGACCGTCGGGCATTACCGGCGCCGGGGGAAGAAGCCTTTGCCCGGCAAATTTATGAAGCGCCGCAGGGAGAAACAGAAATCCTATTGGCCGCTATCTGGAGCGAGTTGTTGGGCATTGAACAGGTGAGTCGACACGATAGCTTCTTTGCGTTGGGCGGTCATTCATTGTTAGCGGTGCGGATGATTGAACGTCTGCGTAATGCGGGGCTAACATTGGCGGTACGTGATCTGTTCCAATCCCCGGTGTTGTCCGCATTTGCCCAAACAGTAGGGCAGTCTCGGGCAGTGGTGGCGCCAGCGAATGTCATCACCCCGGCGACCATAACGCTTACACCAGAGATGTTACCGTTAATTGAGTTGGCCCAATCTGAGATTGACCATATTGTGGAACAAGTGCCGGGTGGAATTGCCAATATTCAGGATATCTATGCCCTGTCTCCATTGCAGGACGGTATTCTGTTCCATCATTTACTGGCGAACAAGGGCGATCCGTATCTGCTGGCTTATCCTATGAGTTTTGCTGATCGTTCGTTGCTGGATTGTTATTTGGCGGCGGTGCAACAGGTGGTTGATCGCCATGACATCCTGCGTACCGCCTTTGTCTGGCAAGGACTATCCGTTCCGGCCCAGGTAGTCTGGCGTCACGCGCCGTTATCAGTGACTGAATTGACGTTGGATCACGTAGATGGACCGGTTTATGAACAACTGATTCAACGTTTTGATCCGCGTCAGCATCGTCTTGATTTGAGCCAAGCGCCGCTGTTACGTTTTGTTATTGCACAGGAAACGGATGGTCGCTGGATTGTACTGCAATTGCAGCATCATTTGATTGGCGACCATACCGCAATGGAGGTGATGAACCGAGACGTTCAGGCGTACCTTGCCGGACAGGGGGAGAGTTTGCTTATCCCGGTTCCTTTCCGCAATTTGGTGGCTCAGGCCCGGCTGGGGATGAGTCAGGTCGAACATACTCGCTTCTTCACCGATATGTTGGCAGAGGTGGATCAACCGACGTTGCCATTCGGGTTGACGGAAGTACATCGGGATGGCTCACAGGTAGCGGAATCGCACCGAATGTTGCCCGCTACGTTGAATGACCGTTTACGTCATCAGGCCCGGCGTTTGGGCGTCAGTTTGGCGGCGTTATGTCATCTGGCTTGGGCACAGGTATTGTCACGTACCAGCGGACAGGCAAAAGCGGTGTTCGGCACCGTGCTATTTGGACGGATGCAGGCAGGAGAAGGGGCTGACAACGGCATGGGACTGTTTATCAATACTTTGCCGTTACGACTGGATATGGATGATACCCCGGTGCAGGACAGTGTACGGGCAGCGCATACCCGGTTAGCCGGATTGCTGGAGCATGAACATGCGTCACTGGCGCTGGCTCAACGTTGCAGTGGGGTACAAAATGAAATTCCACTCTTCAGTGCCTTGTTGAACTACCGGCATAATGCGCCGATGGTCATCGCGGATGAAATTAGCAGCGGCATTGAATCCTTGGGCGGTCGAGAGCGCACTAACTATCCGTTTGTCTTATCAGTGGAAGATTTTGGTAATGCATTGGGACTGACGGCGCAAATCGTTCAACCAATTGATCCGGATAGGATATGTGGGTATATGCAACAGGCGCTGGAAAGTCTGGCAGAGGCGCTTGAACAACGGCCAGAGACACCGGTACGGTCGCTGAATATCTTACCGGCAGCGGAGAAGAAGCTGTTGCTGGAGACCTGGAATGCAACCCAGACGCGGTATCCTGACCAGTGTTGTATTCACCGGCTATTTGAACAACAGGCAGGAAAAACCCCTGATGCGATAGCGCTGATGTATGGAGAACATATTCTCAGCTATGCGGAATTAAATGCCCGTGCTAATCGGCTGGCTCGCCGGTTAATCGGGCTAGGGATTCGGCCAGACGATCGCGTGGCTGTGCTGTTAGAGCGTTCTGTTGAACTGGTGGCGGCTCAATTGGCTATCCTCAAGACTGGGGCTGTTTATGTGCCGATCGATCCCCGTATGCCGGGCGAACGGCAGCGTTGGCTGATAAGCGATTGTAAAGCCAAATTATTGCTTACGGATATTCCCGTTGACCTGACGATTCCCCTGTTTTGCTTTGCCGATGAGGTGGACGACATTGAGGAAGAAGGTTACCTCAATCCTGATTTACCCCGCTCCAGTACCGAGCTGGCTTATATCATGTACACCTCCGGCTCAACTGGCACGCCAAAAGGGGTAATGGTGCCGCATCGGGCGGTGGTTCGGCTGGTCATTAATAACGGGTACGCTGAAATCGGGCCGGATGATCGAGTGGCATTTGAGGCTAACCCGGCTTTCGATGCCAGCACCTTTGAAGTTTGGGCGCCGTTGCTCAATGGCGGCGCATTGGTGGTGATTGATCACGCTACTGTGTTGACGCCGCAGGAGTTTGTCCAGACATTGCAAACCTATCGAATCACGGTTATGTGGTTGAGTGTCGGGCTGTTTAACCGGTTGGCGACAGAGTTGTCTCCAGCTCTTGCGCAGCTCAAAATCCTGATTGTCGGCGGCGATGTACTTGATCCGCATGTGATGGCGCAAGTTCTGCGTGATAGCCCTCCTCAACAGTTATTGAATGGTTACGGGCCGAGTGAGGGCACTACCTTTACCACTACCTACCGCATCACGGCATTATCACCGGGAATGACCCAAATCCCTATTGGTCGACCGATAGCTAACACGCGGGTTTATCTGCTAGATGCCGATGGTCAGCCGGTGCCACAGGGGGTAACCGGTGAGATTTATATCGGCGGAGATGGGGTTGCCTGTGGCTATCTCAATCGTCCTGAGCTAACGGCAGAACGCTTCCTTGTTGATCCATTTAGTGATTCACCTAATGCCCGCATGTATCGAACTGGGGATCTGGCCCGTTACCTGCCGGATGGTAATTTGGAGTTCCTTGGCCGTAACGATCAGCAAATTAAAATCCGTGGTTTCCGTATTGAACCGGGTGAAATTGAGGCTCGATTGGTAGAACACCCAACGGTACAAGAGGCCATTGTGTTGGTGCAGGGTGATGGACAGGACAAACGTTTGGTCGCTTATGTCGTGGCACAGGAAGATAAAGGACTGGCTAATAGCTTGCGTACTTACCTGAGTGCCATTTTACCGGATTATATGGTGCCTTCGGCTTTTGTGCGTCTGGATGATTTTCCGTTGACTCCTAACGGTAAATTAGATCGTCATGCGCTACCAGCCCCGAGCAATGAAGCTTTTGCTCGTCAGGTTTATGAAACGCCACAAGGAGAAACGGAAACCATATTAGCGGCTATCTGGCGTGAATTACTGGGCGTTGAGCAGGTCAGCCGGTATGATAATTTCTTCGCCTTGGGTGGTCACTCACTGTTCGCTATGCGGATGATAAATCTTGCAGCTAATCATGGTGTTATTTGCACATTGAATGATCTGTTCCAATTCCCTGTTCTGTCTGACCTGGCAGCAAAAATGACATTAGATCAGCTATCTCAACCGCTGAACCGTGCAATATTAGTGCGATCTGACGGAACAGGTCGGCCGTTATTCTTTGTGCCTAGCGGGATGGGTGATTATTCCTATGTGTTCGGGTTGTCTCAACATCTTCATTCAGGCTACCCAATTTATACGTTGCCCTGGCCATCCATTAGTGAAGCGCCGATGTCGACGATGGAAGCGCAGGCAACAAGGATGATCAACTTTATGAAAGTGGTTCAACCAGAAGGCCCATATCGGATATGCGGTTACTCTTCCGGTGGCATATTAGCTTATGCGATTGCCCAGCAACTTCTGTATTCCGGTGAAGAGGTTAATTTCCTCGGTCTGATAGACACGCCTGCTCCTCATTATTACAGGCAGCAGATAACGCCGCCAAAACTTCAATTTCTTATTGAGTTGGCAAGGCAGGCAGAGGATGGAGATATTGAAGAAATTGCAGCATTGTACCAGCGAATTGATAAGTTAAATTTGGTGCAGCTTATCGAAACGGCGCAGAAATTGTCGTTATATCCGGCAAATCCGCGTGCTGATTTAATCGCAAGGCGTTGGGAGCAGATAGAAAATTATGCACAAATAGTCAGAAACTATGAGCCGCAAGTATTGGCGATAACGCTGCATCAATTCTATGCAACGGAACTTTCTCCACCTGCCCCTGTTGTTATGGAAACTAAAGTTATGGATGTTGAACCACAGTCTTTAAATAGGGATCTGTCGTTAGGTTGGGCGCAGGTATTGCCTGATTCTTCGCTTCGGTTAATTCCAATTTCGGGTAACCATTTTAGTCTGTTGGAAAATAATGAGGATAAAGTCGTTTTAGTTCGAGCTTTAAATATGGCGTTGGCGGTCAGTTGTGACGAGGAGGTTCAAAGAGACTAAACGATCTTATATCCGTATGATAATCCGGCATATATAACTTATGCCGGATTTTTTCTATGTGTGTTTTAAAGAGCGTGTTATCTGTTTTTCCTCAAACATATTATTTCATTATAAAATTATTTTTTATGGTTTGTGCATTTGCATAAAATTTGTATAAAGCATGAATAAGTGCAAATGATTGTACCTATACTAAACATCGCCGTGACCTGAATGGTTGTTGATGGTATATTTTCGCGATGTTTCGGTATTGAAGGTAGTCACTTTTTACATTGTGTACCAATTTTAGTGCCAAACTTTAATGGATTGACGAGATAATAATTTAAATCGTTATTTTTAGTTGAATATCAAACTCCTTCAAGTGACCTTTCGTGTGGGTCACCACTGTAGATAAGGATTTTAAATGCCTGTTGTTACTCTTCCTGACGGTAGCCGACGCCAGTTTGACCGTGCCGTTTCTGTAATGGATGTTGCCTGTGATATTGGTCCAGGTTTAGCGAAAGCCTGTATTGCTGGCCGCGTAAATGGTGAGTTAGTGGATGCTTGTGAATTAATCGATTCAGATGCAAATCTTGCCATCATCACCAGTAAAGATGATGCAGGGCTGGAAATTATCCGCCACTCATGCGCTCATCTGCTAGGCCATGCGATTAAACAATTATGGCCAGATACGAAAATGGCTATCGGTCCGATTATTGATAATGGTTTTTACTATGATGTTGATATTGGCCGTGCTTTGACGCAGGAAGATATTGAGCTGCTTGAAAAACGTATGTTGGAACTTGCCAAGAAAGACTATGACGTCATCAAGAAAAAGGTAAGTTGGCAAGAAGCGCGTGATACCTTTGTCGCTCGCGGTGAAGATTATAAAGTACAGATTTTGGATGAAAACGTCAGCCGTGATGATCATCCGGGTCTCTATAATCATGAAGAATATATTGACATGTGCCGAGGCCCACATGTGCCAAACATGCGTTTCTGCCACCATTTTAAATTGCAGAAAGTCGCAGGGGCATATTGGCGTGGCGATAGCAACAATAAAATGTTGCAACGAATATACGGTACTGCGTGGGCTGATAAGAAACAGCTCAATACTTATCTACAACGTTTGGAAGAAGCGGCTAAACGTGACCATCGTAAGATTGGTAAACAGTTAGATCTGTACCATATGCAGGAAGAAGCTCCGGGTATGGCATTCTGGCATAACGATGGTTGGACTATTTTCCGTGAGCTGGAAACTTTTGTTCGCACTAAACTGAAAGAATATCAATATCAGGAAGTTAAAGGTCCGTTCATGATGGACCGTGTCATGTGGGAGAGAACGGGTCACTGGGAAAACTACGGTGAGCATATGTTTACCACTTCTTCAGAGAACCGTGAATACTGCGTTAAGCCGATGAACTGCCCAGGGCATATTCAGATTTTTAATCAAGGCTTAAAATCCTATCGTGACTTGCCGTTACGTATGGCTGAATTTGGTAGTTGTCACCGTAATGAACCATCAGGGGCATTACATGGTTTGATGCGTGTTCGTGGTTTTACTCAGGATGATGCTCATATCTTCTGTACAGAAGAGCAAATTCACCGGGAAGTCAGCAGTTGCATTAAGATGGTGTATGACGTTTACAGCACTTTTGGTTTTGAAAAGATCGTGGTTAAGCTGTCAACCCGCCCGGAAAAGCGCATTGGTACTGAGGAACAATGGAATCAAGCGGAAAAAGCTCTGGCGGCAGCGCTACAAGAAAATGGCGTTCAATTTGAATATCAGCCGGGTGAAGGTGCTTTCTACGGACCGAAAATTGAATTTACTTTGCATGATTGTTTGGATCGTGCGTGGCAATGTGGTACTGTGCAGCTCGACTTTTCACTACCAGGTCGTTTGAGTGCGTCCTACGTAGGTGAAAATAATGAACGTAAGGTTCCTGTAATGATTCACCGTGCGGTTCTGGGTTCGCTGGAACGGTTTATCGGCATCCTAACTGAGGAGTATGCGGGATTCTTCCCAACATGGATTGCTCCACAGCAGGTAGTGGTGATGAATATCACCGATAATCAGGCTGATTATGTACAGGAATTAGTAAAAAAACTTCAAGATGCAGGCATTCGTGCAAAAGCAGACTTGAGAAACGAGAAGATTGGCTTTAAAATCCGTGAACACACTCTGCGTCGTGTTCCCTACATGCTTGTCTGTGGTGAAAAAGAGGTCGAATCAGGGAAAGTTTCCGTTCGTACCCGCCGCGGTAAAGATCTGGGCAGCATTGATGTTAACGAGTTCATCGAAAAACTGCTGATAGAAATACGCAGTCGCAATCTTCATCAATTGGAGGAATAAGGTATTAAAGGCGGAAAAAGAATTCAAACAGCGCGTCCTAATCGCATTAATGGAGAGATTCGCGCTTCTGAAGTTCGTTTAACAGGTTTAGATGGCGAGCAGATTGGCATTGTCAGTCTGAGGGAAGCTCTTGAAAAAGCTGAGGAAGCGGATGTTGATTTAGTTGAAATCAGCCCGAATGCCGAGCCGCCGGTTTGCCGTATTATGGATTACGGCAAGTTCCTCTATGAGAAGAGTAAGTCGATCAAAGAGCAGAAGAAAAAACAAAAAGTTATTCAGGTTAAGGAAATCAAATTCCGTCCTGGTACAGATGAAGGCGACTATCAGGTCAAACTACGCAACCTGATTCGTTTTCTGGAAGATGGCGATAAAGCCAAAATCACCCTGCGTTTCCGTGGGCGTGAAATGGCGCACCAACAGATTGGTGTCGAAATGCTTAACCGCATTCGTGATGATCTGGATGAACTGGCGGTAGTCGAATCCTTCCCTTCGAAGATTGAAGGCCGTCAGATGATAATGGTGCTCGCTCCTAAGAAGAAATAGTTAGGCAATCAAGTAATAAGCTCCAGTCGGTTCATCTGGTTGGGGCTTATTCGCCTGACTAATTCGTTGTAATTCACAATGCGAAGTGGAAATTAAAATGCCAAAGATTAAAACAGTACGCGGCGCCGCTAAACGCTTTAAAAAAACTGCAAGTGGTGGTTTTAAGCGTAAGCGCGCTAACCTTCGTCACATTCTGACTAAGAAATCAACCAAGCGTAAACGTCATTTACGTCCAAAGGGCATGGTCTCCAAAGGTGATCTGGGCCTGGTTGTTGCTTGCTTGCCATACGCGTAAGCAATTTTAGATTAGAACTCAGAGACGATAGGAGAAGTATATGGCTCGCGTAAAACGTGGTGTTGTCGCCCGTGCACGTCACAAGAAAATTTTAAAGCAAGCGAAAGGTTACTATGGTGCCCGTTCGCGCGTTTACCGTGTTGCCTTCCAGGCAGTAATCAAAGCAGGGCAGTACGCTTACCGTGACCGTCGTCAGCGTAAACGTCAGTTCCGTCAACTGTGGATTGCACGTATCAACGCTGCTGCACGTCAGAATGGTCTGTCTTACAGCCGTTTCATTGATGGCCTGAAAAAGGCTTCTATTGAAATCGACCGTAAGATCCTGGCTGACATCGCTGTGTTTGACAAAGTGGCGTTTGCTGCTTTAGTTGAAAAAGCGAAGAGCGCTCTGGCATAAGTTAGGGTAGTTAAGAGGGAGCATGCTCCCTCTTTTACTTTGTTTTCAACGGCTGATTAGCGTGTCGTTGTCAGAAGAAGAGTTTTATTCCGAGAGAACCAACATTATGTCCCTAGCTTTTTTTCGCATCTTTTTTTACTTTAGCACCTAAATTCAGGGGGCTTTGCGCGTAAGAAAAGAAACGAAAAGTAGCGCCTGAGCCTCCGTTGTGGAGGCTTTTTTGTTTTTATGACAAAAAACAGAACATAGGTATATAAAGTCATTAACGATCATTACTAGCAGGCCATTAGGCCGAAGGAAGAGGAAAACGATGCCACATCTCGCTGAACTGGTTGCAAAAGCAAGAGCAGCCGTAGAAGATGCCCAGGATGTTGCTGCGTTGGATTTGGTACGTGTTGAATATTTAGGCAAAAAAGGCCATTTAACTCTCCAAATGTCATCGCTGCGTGATCTGCCGGTCGAAGAACGCCCAGCCGCAGGGGCAGTTATTAATCAGGCTAAGCAAGAAGTCCTGGAAGTTCTGAATATCCGTAAAGAAAAACTGGAGACTGACCTTCTGAACTTCCGTTTAGCAGCGGAAAAGATTGATGTATCATTGCCGGGTCGCCGTATGGAAAATGGTGGATTACATCCGGTTAATCGTACAATAGAGCGTATTGAAACTTTCTTTGGTGAATTAGGGTTTTCTGTAGAATCAGGCCCTGAAATTGAAGATGATTATCATAATTTCGATGCATTAAATATTCCTGCCCATCATCCTGCGCGTGCTGATCACGATACTTTTTGGTTTGATGCTAAACGTCTATTGCGTACTCAAACTTCTGGTGTTCAGGTTCGCACTATGCACAATCAACAGCCGCCAATTCGCGTCATTGCGCCAGGCCGTGTATATCGTAATGACTACGACCAGACACACACACCTATGTTCCATCAGGTAGAAGGTTTGATTATTGATCGTGATATCAGTTTTACCAATCTGAAAGGAACATTGCACGATTTCCTGACTAACTTTTTTGAAGAAGATTTGCAGGTTCGTTTCCGACCTTCTTACTTTCCGTTTACAGAACCTTCGGCGGAAGTTGATGTAATGGGTAAAAACGGCAAATGGTTGGAAGTGTTAGGCTGCGGTATGGTTCATCCTAATGTGTTGCGTAATGTTGGCCTTGATCCTGAAATTTATTCTGGTTTTGCCTTCGGCATGGGGGTGGAGCGCCTGACAATGTTGCGTTACGGTGTAACTGATTTGCGTGCGTTCTTCGAAAATGATCTGCGTTTTCTTAAACAGTTTAAATAAAGGCGGGAATATCTCATGAAATTCAGTGAACTCTGGTTACGCGAATGGGTAAATCCAGCCATTAGCAGTGAAGCATTATCTGATCAAATCACCATGATAGGTCTGGAAGTTGATGGTGTTGAAGCCGTTGCCGGTCAATTTCACGGTGTGGTTGTCGGTGAAGTTGTCCAATGTGCCCAGCATCCAAATGCGGATAAGCTACGGGTAACAAAAGTGAATGTAGGTGGCGAGCGACTGCTGGACATTGTTTGTGGTGCGCCAAATTGCCGTTTAGGGCTGAAAGTTGCAGTAGCGACCGTAGGTGCTGTGCTACCGGGTGATTTTAAAATCAAGGCGGCAAAACTGCGAGGTGAGCCTTCTGAAGGGATGTTATGTTCTTTTTCTGAACTTGGTATTTCTGAGGATCACGACGGTATTATTGAATTGCCACTGGATGCTCCTTTAGGTGTTGATCTGCGTGAATATCTGAAACTGGATGATCAAATCATTGAAATCAGCATTACACCTAACCGCGCTGACTGCCTGAGTATTATAGGTGTCGCCCGTGATGTGGCAGTTGCTAATAAAATGCCACTATCTGAGCCGCAAATTGAGGCAGTAAAACCGACAACAGATGCTGTTTTCCCTATTCGTGTTGAAGCAACAGAAGCTTGCCCACGTTACCTGGGACGGGTAATTAAAAACATTAACGTGAAAGCGGCAACACCACAGTGGATGCGTGAAAAATTACGTCGTGGTGGTATTCGTTCCATCGACCCGATTGTTGATGTGACTAACTATGTCTTGCTTGAATTGGGCCAACCGTTGCATGCGTTTGATTTGGAACGCCTGAATGGTTCAATCACTGTCCGTATGGCGAAGCAGGATGAAAAATTGCTGCTGCTGGATGGCACAGAAGCTAATCTTTCTGCTGATACATTAGTTATTTCTGATGAAAAACAAGCTGTTGCAATGGCAGGTATTTTTGGCGGCGAACATTCAGGTGTGAATGAAGAGACGCAAAATATTTTACTTGAGTGCGCATTTTTTGCTCCTTTAGCGATTGCTGGCCGTGCCCGTCGTTATGGTTTACATACTGATGCTTCTCACCGCTATGAACGTGGCGTTGATCCTCAGTTACAACACAAAGCAATAGAGAGAGCGACTCAACTGTTGATTGATGTTTGTGGTGGTGAAGCCGGTCCGATTATTGATGTTACTGATGAATCTCAATTGCCACAGCCTGCGACAATCACATTACGTCGTGAAAAACTGGATCGTTTGATTGGTCATTATATACCTGATGAACAGGTTGGTGACATCTTGACCCGCTTAGGTTGCAAAGTCACTATTCAGGAAAATTGCTGGCAAGCGGTTGCGCCAAGCTGGCGTTTTGATATGGAGCTGGAAGAAGATCTGGTGGAAGAAGTTGCCCGTATTTACGGTTACAACAATATTCCAGATGTACCGATGCGTGCAGATCTTATCATGAAAAAACATCGTGAAGCGGATCTTTCCCTGCAACGTGTTAAAACCATGCTTGTTGACAGAGGTTATCAAGAAGCGATCACTTATAGCTTTGTTGATCCTAAAATTCAGGCGCTGTTACATCCACAGCAACCAGCGTTGATGCTGCCTAACCCAATTTCAGCAGATATGTCAGCCATGCGCTTATCACTACTGACTGGTTTGCTAACAACGGTGGTATATAACCAAAACCGCCAGCAAAACCGTGTGCGCTTGTTTGAAACTGGCTTGCGTTTTGTTCCTGATGAAAATGCAGAGCAGGGCATTCGTCAGGAGCTGATGTTAGGGGGAGTCATTACCGGCAATCGTTTTGAAGAACATTGGTCACTGGAAAAACAGTCTGTTGATTTCTTCGATATGAAAGGCGATTTGGAAGCTGCTCTGGAGTTAACCGGAAAATTATCTAAGATTTCTTTTAGAGCAGATGTAAATCCTGCGTTGCACTCGGGTCAAAGCGCCGGGATTTATTTGGAAAATGAATACATCGGATATATCGGTGTGGTTCACCCAGAATTGGAAAGTAAACTTGACTTAAATGGTCGCACCGTAGTATTCGAAATACTCTGGAACAAGCTGGCAAGCCGCATGATACCTGACGCGAAAGAGATTTCACGTTTCCCGTCAAACCGTCGTGATATCGCGATCGTGGTGCCTGAAAATGTTGCTGTAGAAGATGTTTTGGCTGAGTGCAAGAAAGTTGGCGTAAATCATATAGTTGGCATAAACTTGTTTGACGTGTATTGTGGTAAAGGTGTAGCAGAGGGTCATAAGAGCCTTGCTATAAGTTTTATCTTGCAGGATACCGCGCGTACACTGGAAGAAGAAGAGATTGCTGCGACAATTAATAAATGTGTTGCAGTGCTGAAACAGCGATTCCAAGCATCCTTGAGGGACTGAACTTATGGCGCTTACTAAAGCTGAAATGTCAGAAAATCTGTTTGAGAAACTGGGAATTAGCAAGCGTGATGCTAAAGATCTGGTTGAATTATTCTTTGAAGAAGTGCGTCGTTCTTTGGAGAATGGTGAGCAGGTAAAATTGTCTGGATTTGGCAACTTTGATTTACGGGATAAAAACCAACGTCCGGGGCGTAATCCTAAGACTGGTGAGGACATTCCGATTACAGCTCGCCGAGTAGTGACATTCCGTCCTGGTCAGAAGTTAAAAAGCAGGGTTGAGAAAGCCACGCCGAAAGAATAATCAAAAAGGCCGCATCAATAGCGGCCTTTTTCTTAAACGAATCCGCCCTCATGAGCTTGATTTACCATGCAACCCACTTATTCCATCGCTGAATTAGTGACTCGCCAGAAAAGACGTGATTATCGCTTTCTGGCAATTCTTATGTGTTTATTTCTATTGGTTCTTTTTCTCTCACTCTGTGCCGGGGAAAATTGGATCTGGCCTGATAAATGGTTTTCTGAAACAGGCCAATTGTTTGTGTGGCAGTTGCGTTTTCCTCGTGTATTAGCTGTCGTTGCTGTGGGTGCAAGCCTGACGGTGGCAGGCGCCGTAATGCAGGCGCTGTTTGAGAATCCGTTGGCGGAACCTGGGCTATTGGGGGTCAGTAATGGCGCTGGCGTGGTGGTGGTATTTCTGGTGTTGATGTTTCATGGTATTGCGCCATTCTGGTTATTAAGTATTAGCGCTGTGCTCGGAGCGCTGACTGTCACAATGATACTGCTGACTTTTTCAAGAAAGCGTTATCTGAATAATGCCCGTTTGTTGTTGGTGGGAGTTGCTTTTGGCGTCGTCACTGGCGCGTTAATGACCTGGATGGTTTATTTCAGTACTAGCCTGGACTTGCGTCAGCTAATGTATTGGATGATGGGAAGTTTCAGTGGAATAGACTGGCGGCAGCAATGGTTGGTAGTCGCTTTGTTTCCCTTGATCATTTGGTTGAGCAGGCAAGGAAAAGTGCTTAATTTTCTTTCACTGGGAGAAACACAGGCTCAACAGTTGGGTATCTCGCTTTATTATTGGCGTAATCTATTTGTCTTTGCTGTTGGGTTATTAGTAGGGTTAAGTGTTGCACTTGCTGGAACAATCAGCTTTATTGGCTTAGTCATTCCACATATTTTACGTTTATGCGGCCTGACAGATTATAAAACACTACTGCCTGCCTGTGTTCTCTCCGGTGGTTGTGGATTATTGCTGGCGGATTTGTTTTCTCGCCTTAGCTTGAATAATGCAGAAGTGCCGATTGGCGTTGTGACTGCGACATTGGGTGCGCCAGTATTCATTTGGTTATTATTGAGAGCCAGGGATTGGAGTTAAGAAAGTGGATAATGTGCAAGTGACCAATCAGTTGATGGCTCTCAGTCGAGTATCAGTAAGAAACCGATTAATGCCTCTGACAGCGTTGGTACAACAAGGTGAACAGGTACATCTCATTGGGCCGAATGGTTCAGGAAAAAGTACACTGCTGGCCTGTATGGCCGGTATTTTACCCTATAGTGGCGCAATCAATTTGCAACAAAAGTGTCTTAATCAATATAGTCACTGCCAATTAGCTAGGCACAGAGCATGGCTTAGCCAGCAAATTTCTTCTGTGCCAATAATGCCGGTTTTTCAATATTTACAACTGCACTTAGCTGCCCATCTTGTTAATTGTGACGGCGTGTTGGCAGAACTTTGTTCCTTTTTTAAATTAGGAAAACTTCTGGAGACACCTGTAGGTAATCTATCTGGTGGTGAATGGCAAAGAGTGCGATTAACCGGGGTTTTTTTACAAGTTTGGCCATCAATCAATTCGCAGGGCAAATTATTGCTCTTGGATGAACCTACGAATAATCTTGATATCACTCAGGTAGCGGCACTTGATCTGTTGATCAAGAAATTTTGTGAACTCGGTGGAGCCGTAGTCATGAGTGGTCATGATCTAAATCATAGCTATGATAAAGCTGATCGGATCTGGTTGCTCGCTAATGGATCACTGGTTGCGAATGGAAAACCGGATGAGGTAATGAAAGAAAACACGCTCTCTAGAGTTTTTGCTGCTGAGATAAAATGCATACCAGAAAGGGCAGATAAATATTGGCGGGTTTTCTTACCTTAATGTAGTCCAGTCTTACTGTACCTACCGTGAATCTGTACGTATCGTGGATTTATAGTAATTTCCACTTAATTTGCTAAATCATACCTGTGTTTACGATTCGTTCAAATATAGTCATCTAATATATTGTCATATTATGAATGAATTGGACTGTGTTTTATGGATCGTTTTCTTCCATTTTCTCGTCCTGCGATAGGTGATGAAGAAATTCAGGCAGTAGAGAAGGTTCTTCGTTCGGGGTGGATTACAACAGGCCCTCAAAATCATCAATTGGAACAGGACTTTTGCCGCATGTTTGGCTGCAAATATGTGGTTGCATTGGCCTCTGCAACGGCGGGTATGCATCTGACACTCATGGCGTTGGGAATTGGCCCTGGTGACGAAGTGATCACACCATCTCAAACTTGGGTTTCCACAATAAATATGATCTGTTTGCTTGGTGCTGAACCGATCATGATTGATGTTGATCGTCATACTTTAATGGTTGACGCGCAGACAGTGAAAAAGGCGATTACTTCCAAAACCAAAGCGATTATTCCCGTTCATTATGCTGGTGCGCCTTGTGATTTAGATGCATTGCGTGGGATTGCTCAGGATGCGGGTATTCCATTGATTGAAGACGCGGCTCATGCATTAGGAACCCGTTATAAGAATGAATGGGTCGGTGAGCATGGTACAGCCATTTTCTCTTTTCATGCCATAAAAAATGTCACCTGTGCGGAAGGGGGTTTAATTGCTACTGATAATAGTGAACTTGTTGAACGAATTCGGTGTCTAAAGTTTCATGGATTGGGTATTGATGCTTTTGATCGTCAAATTCAGGGCAGGCGACCACAGGCGGAAGTTGTAGAACCGGGTTACAAATATAATTTATCTGATATTCATGCTGCGATTGCTGTTGTGCAATTAAGTAAATTGGAATCAATGAATATTCGCCGTCGGCAAATTGTCGCCCGTTATTCAGTGGCATTAAAAGATTCGCCTTTGCAGATGTTAAGTGTGCCTGATTACGAGCATATGCATGCACATCATCTATTTATGGTGCGAGTTGATAAGGATGTTTGTGGCATTGATCGCGACACGTTAATGGCGCGTTTGAAAGAGAAAAATATTGGCGCGGGTTTGCATTTCAGGGCTGCGCATACACAAAAATATTATCGGGATCGGTATCCGAAATTGTCATTACCCGAATCAGAGTGGAATTCAGTAACACTTTGTTCATTGCCGCTCTTTCCTGATATGAGTGATGACGATGTGGATTATGTTATTGATGCTTTAAAAGAAATTATTTCGGAGCACAGATAAGTGTTATTTGAACAAATTAAAAAAGTTTCTGTTGTTATTCCGGTTTATAACGAAGAAGAAAGTTTACCCCTTTTATTAGAAAGAACCTTAGCAGCCTGTAAACAATTGACTCAGGAATATGAGCTTATTCTTGTTGATGATGGCAGTAGTGATAAATCGGCGGAAATTCTGATTCAGGCCGCGGAACAATCTGAAAATCATATTATTGCAATTTTACTTAATCGTAATTATGGTCAACATTCAGCGATTATGGCGGGGTTTAATCAGGTCAATGGCGATTTAATTATTACGCTTGATGCTGATTTGCAGAATCCGCCAGAAGAGATTCCTCGTCTTGTTAAAACGGCTGAACAGGGTTATGACGTCGTGGGTACCCGCCGGGCTAATCGGCAGGATTCTCTGTTTCGTAAAACAGCTTCAAAAATCATCAATGCGATGATTACTAAGGCAACAGGCCGTTCTATGGGCGATTATGGCTGTATGCTTCGTGCCTACCGTCGCCATATTGTTGACGCCATGTTGCAGTGTCATGAGCGCAGCACCTTTATTCCTATTTTGGCAAATACTTTTGCCCGTAAAACCATTGAGATTGATGTCGCTCATGCGGAGCGTGAATTTGGTGATTCCAAATATAGCTTCATGAAGCTGATTAATCTGATGTATGACTTGCTGACCTGCCTGACAACAGCACCGTTGCGTTTTCTGAGTGTAGTAGGCAGTGTGATTGCAGTTTCTGGTTTTTTGCTGGCTGTATTATTGGTGGTTTTACGTCTGATTTTCGGTGCTATATGGGCAGCAGAAGGGGTATTTACTCTATTTGCCATCCTTTTCATGTTTATTGGCGCACAGTTCGTCGCAATGGGCTTATTAGGTGAATACATAGGCCGTATCTATAACGATGTTCGTGCACGCCCCCGTTATTTTATTCAAAAAGTGGTCGGAAATAAAAAGACCAACGACAACCAGGAAGAGTAATAAATGAAAGCAATTGTATTTGCCTACCATGATATCGGCTGTATCGGGATCAATGCTTTAACTAAAGCTGGTTTTGATATTCAGGCGGTATTTACCCATACAGATGATCCTAATGAAAACCATTTTTTCTCTTCTGTTGCCCGTTTAAGCGCAGATTTAGCGCTGCCGGTTTTTGCGCCAGAGAATGTTAACCATCCACTTTGGATTGAACGTATTCGGGAACTGAAACCTGATGTGATTTTCTCTTTTTATTACCGAGATATGTTAAGCGAAGATATTTTATCGCTGGCGAGCACAGGCGCATTTAATCTGCATGGTTCACTGTTACCAAAATACCGTGGTCGTGCCCCGATTAACTGGGCGATTTTAAATGGCGAAGTGGAAACGGGTGTAACCCTGCATAAAATGGTATTGAAACCTGATGCAGGGGATATTATTGCTCAACACAAAGTTGCTATTGCAGAAACAGATACTGCGTTGACGTTGCACGGTAAAATTCGCGCAGCAGCGGAAAAACTGCTTGATCAAATATTACCCCAGATTAAAGCAGGAACTTATCCTGCCATACCTCAAGATGAAAATCAGGCGACTTACTTTGGCCGTCGTACTGCTGCGGATGGTGAGATTGACTGGCGCAAGTCAGCAACTGAAATTAACAATCTTGTCAGGGCGGTGACTGAGCCATATCCAGGGGCATTTACTTTCTTGGGTGAGCGTAAGATTACTATCTGGCGCGCCTCCCCATTAAATGAGACTCATGATAAGCAGCCAGGAACAGTATTATCGGTAGATCCGTTAATTATTGCCTGTGGAAAAGGCGCATTAGAAATTATCAATGGGCAAAGTGAATCGGGTTTGTATGTTCAGGGGCATCGTCTGGCAGTCGATATGAGCATTGTGACTGATGTACGTGTTGGTTCAAGGGCAACTGCTCAAATTAGTCACCGGAAGCGTGTATTAATTCTCGGTGTAAATGGCTTTATCGGTAATCATTTGACAGAACGTCTATTGCGTGATGGCAACTATGATATTTATGGTATGGATATTGGTTCTTCCGCCATTGAGCGTTTTATTGGTAATCCGCGTTTTCACTTCATCGAAGGTGATGTCAATATCCATACTGAATGGATCGAATATCACATTAAAAAGTGTGATGTTGTTTTACCATTGGTTGCCATTGCGACTCCAATTGAATATACCCGTAATCCGTTGCGTGTATTTGAATTGGATTTTGAAGAAAATCTAAAGATTGTCCGTTATTGCGTTAAATACAATAAACGCATTATTTTCCCGTCCACATCAGAAGTTTATGGAATGTGCGATGATAAAGAATTTGATGAAGATGACTCTCGTCTGATTGTTGGTCCAATCAATAAACAGCGTTGGATTTATTCTGTATCCAAGCAATTGTTAGATCGTGTTATCTGGGCATATGGCGAGAAAGAAGGGCTTAAATTCACCCTATTTCGGCCATTTAACTGGATGGGACCACGTTTGGATAATTTGAACTCTGCACGTATTGGCAGTTCCAGAGCGATCACACAATTAATATTGAACTTAGTTGAGGGTTCACCGATTAAATTGGTCGATGGTGGTGAACAGAAACGCTGCTTTACTGATATTAATGATGGTATTGAAGCGCTGTTTCGTATTATTGAAAACCGGGATGGATTATGTGACGGTCAAATTATCAATATTGGCAATCCAACTAATGAAGCCAGTATTCGCCAATTGGCGGAAATATTACTAAATAGCTTTGAAAACCATGAATTGAGAGATCATTTTCCGCCGTTTGCTGGATTTAAAAAGATTGAAAGCGGCAGTTACTACGGCAAAGGTTATCAGGATGTTGAACACCGTAAGCCAAGTATTAAAAACGCGGAGCGGTTATTAGATTGGAAACCCACCATTGACATGAAACAGACGATCAACGAAACACTGGATTTCTTCTTGCGTGGCGCGGTGGAAGAATTAAGGAAAAATTAATGAAACAAGTTGGCTTGAGAGTTGATGTGGATACCTATCGAGGAACCGTTGAAGGGGTACCGCAATTGCTCAAAATGTTGGCAAAACATCAGATTCAGGCCAGTTTTTTCTTTAGTGTTGGGCCGGATAATATGGGGCGCCATTTGTGGCGTCTTTTACGGCCGAAATTCTTATGGAAAATGTTGAGGTCAAATGCAGCGTCTCTGTATGGTCTTGACATTTTACTGGCGGGGACTGCATGGCCGGGTAAGAAGATTGCTAAGGATTTAGGCTACTTGATGAAGCAAACGCGGGATGCAGGCCATGAAGTGGGTCTGCATGCTTGGGATCATCAGCGTTGGCAGGCGAAAGTCGGCCGTTGGTCTGAAGCTCAGTTAACAGAGCAGGTTAAACTGGGGGTGGATGCATTGGTACAGGCAATTGGCCAACGGGTAACTTGTTCGGCTGTTGCTGGTTGGCGAGCGGATGAACGCGTACTCGCGGTAAAGCAACAATTTGGTTTTGATTACAACAGCGATTGTCGGGGAACTCATCCATTCAGGCCCATTTTGCCTGATGGTACTCTTGGTGCTGTGCAAATTCCGGTGACGTTGCCAACTTATGACGAAGTAATAGGCATTCAGGTTAAAGATGAAGATTTTAACCAGTTTATCCTTGATAAGATGAAAAACAGCCTGGGAGTTCCGGTATATACCATCCATACGGAAGTTGAAGGGATGTCCAAGTCCACAGAATTTGCAACGCTGTTGGAGATGGTTCATCAGGAAAACATACAATTTTGTGCATTGAGTCATCTGCTGCCTGAAAATATACAGCAACTTCCTGTCGGGAGAATTATTCGTTCTGAATTTCCCGGCAGAGAAGGATGGTTAGGATGCCAACAAGAGGTTTAACTTATCTATGTTAAATAACCGGGCGTGTAAAGTAGGGGCTTTTTTGATGGCTCTTTTTTTTGTCCTTACTTATTTATTACCCCTTAATGGCCGTCTGCTATGGCAGCCTGATGAAACTCGTTATGCAGAAATTAGTCGAGAAATGCTGCAACGAGGAGATTGGATTGTTCCGTATTTGCTGGATATTCGTTATTTTGAAAAACCGGTAGCAGGCTATTGGATTAATAATATTAGCCAATGGATTTTTGGCGATAATAATTTTTCAGTCCGTTTTGGATCAGTTTTCTGTATTTTTATCAGCGCAATTTTATTATATCGACTTGCTATGATGATGTGGCATAACCGGCATATGGCTTTTGCCACTAGCCTTATCTACATCTCAATGTTTCTGGTATTTGCCATTGGTACTTATAGCGTACTCGATCCGATGTTTTCTTTGTGGATAACGGCTGCCATGCTGTGTAGCTTCTGGGCGCTAAAAACAGACGGTATCAGACAACGGATAATGGCATATTTAGCGCTTGGTTTGTGCTGCGGTATGGGTTTTATGACCAAAGGGTTTCTGGCATTGGCTGTTCCGGTCATTGTGATGCTGCCTATTGTCATTTATCAGAAGCGGGTCCGGCAAATGGTCTACTTTGGCCCACTTGCTATTATTTCGGCGATAGTAATTAGTTTACCGTGGGTAATTGCGATTGCCCTACGTGAGCCTGACTATTGGCACTATTTCTTCTGGGTGGAACATATTAAACGTTTTTCTTCCGATGATGCACAGCATATTGCGCCGTTCTGGTATTACATCCCCATTTTGATTTTTGGTGTGATCCCGTGGTTGGGATTATTACCCGGGGCGGTGATGAAAAGTTGGAAAGAAAGAAAATCCAATCCTGAAATGTTTTTTCTGCTTTGCTGGTTTGTCGTGCCATTGTTATTTTTCAGTATTGCGAAGGGGAAATTACCAACTTATATCCTGCCCTGTATGGCGCCATTGGCAATGATGATGGCTAAATTTGGTGTTGATTGCGTAAGAGATGGCAAGATGAAATTACTAAAAATCAATGGAATGGTTAACGTATTTCTTGGTTTGCTGGCGGTAATGGTCCTATTTGCTATGGAAGCAGTAACAAAACATTCTTTATATCAGCCATCAGAATGGTTTAAATGGATTTTAGCAATTGTTGCTTTTGGCATTTGGGGCATTATTGGTTATCTGTGTTTTGCGTTGAATGGGAAATACTGGTTATGGGCGGCATTTTGTTCCATTGTCGTCAGTTTAGTGATAGGTCATGCTTTGCCTGAGAATACCGTTAATTCTAAATTACCGCAGAATTTTATTAAGTTACATCATCAGGAACTGGCAGACAGTCGCTATATTCTATCGGAAAGTGTTGGTCTTGCGACGAGTGTCGCTTGGGAGATGAAACGTAGTGATATTTATATATTTGAACGTTGGGGAGAGCTGGAATATGGATTGAATTATCCAGATAGCCAATATCGATATATCAGCTATCAAGATTTTCCGCAATGGTTGGCGAAAGCGCGTAAAGAAGGGCGGGTGTCAGTGCTCTTTCATTTATATAAAAATGAAAAATTACCAGATTTGCCAAAAGCAGATCATATTAATCGCAATTATCGCTTTGCTATTTTGGTTTATGAGAAACAACCATGATGAGTTTCGCTTTATTGTTGCTGGTTAGCTTGCTGACATGTGCTGGTCAGTTATGTCAGAAACAAGCGGTGATATGTTGGCAGCGTAATGTTTATCGGCGGGCATCTGTATTGAAATGGCTGGTGGGGGCGGTGATTCTGCTGGCTGTTGGTATGTTATTGTGGCTTCGTTTGTTGCAAATATTGCCGTTGGGAATTGCTTATCCGATGCTGAGTGTGAATTTTATTATGGTCACTTTGGCGGGTAAGTTTTTCTATCAGGAAAAGGCAGGCAGAAAACATTGGAGTGGGGTTGTGTTTATCATGTTGGGTATTTTGCTAATGAGTTTGAATGAATGAAAGGTTATATTTGGGGATTAGTTAGCGTATTACTGGTGACAATAGCCCAGTTATTACTGAAATGGGGTGTTGTCAATTTGCCAGCATTGAATCTGGATTTGCATTGGTTTGATATTGAGTGGCTATGGAGTCATCGCCATTCTCTGGTGATGGTAATGGCTGGTTTGGCTGGATATCTGTTATCTATGCTATGTTGGTTATTTACGCTAAAATATTTACCTTTAAATAAAGCTTATCCGTTAATAAGCTTAAGTTATGTTTTTGTCTATTTAATAGCGGCCTTGTTGCCTTGGTTTAATGAAACTATCACATTATTGAAAACTGCGGGTGTGATTTTCATTTTGTGTGGTGTCTGGTTGATTAGCCGTCCAGAGTGAAGAATAAAATAAATATTTAGCTATTTTACTTAAAATGCAGCCTTGTTTTTTTATTGAGTGCCGGATAGAGTTAGCTTATTTTGCTGATCTTATGAGGAGGGGGTAATGATAATCAGAACAAAAGAGTTGTTCTTGTTGCTCAGTCTGTTACTTATTGGTTGTTCCAGTCACGCCCCCAGGACTCCGGCTCCGGCGTTAAAAACGGCGCTTTCTGATCCAATCATGGTAATTGCTCAGCTTAAGGAGCAGCTTAATCAATGGCGTGGTACACCCTATCATTATGGTGGAATGGATCATCGGGGGGTAGATTGTTCAGGTTTTGTTTACCGCACTTTCAGTGACCGGTTTGATATTCAATTACCTCGTACTACCGGTGGGCAAATAAAATTAGGGGCCCGCATTGATAAAAGCGATTTAATGCCGGGTGATTTGGTCTTTTTCAGAACAGGTAGCGGCGAACATGGATTACATGTTGGCATTTATGATGCAAATAACCAGTTTATTCATGCATCAACCCATAAAGGTGTTACTCGTTCATCTATGAATAATGTTTACTGGAAAAAGGCTTTTTGGCAAGCCCGTAGAATTTAGATGCACTTTTACCAACGAATTGGTTAAAATATTTATTTTAGTATAATTTTGTTATTTATAATGTGGCGCTATTGGAATTTGTAGTAATACGTGATTTCTTTTTTGAATGAATTTTTTGATTACAGGTTTATTGTCTATACCCAATGGATTTCAAGATGCATCGCGGCGGCAAGGGAACGAATCCCCGGGAGCATAGATAACTATGTGACCGGGGTGAGAGAGTGCAGCCAACAAAGAAGCAACTTGAAAGATGACGGGTATAAATGATTTATGGGTAACCCAGCATGCTT
>NZ_JAZGJN010000284.1:0-87971 GCF_038085095.1 Photorhabdus sp. P32
ATGATTTTAAAGCTTTTTCTATCAATAATAATGCCAATGTAGTGAGTCAAAAAGAATATGAAAAAAGCCAGAATTTACAAACTGGATTTCCACCAGAAGACATTACCACTCACGTGTTAAATAAAGCATTACGTCAATCTTCAACAATAGCCTCCGCCGTGGCCGATTTTATCGCGACACAATCTGGCGATGATGTTCTGGATGATGGGGATATTGTTAAATTAATCGCCCAGTTAAATAAAGCATTAGAACAAAAAATTATAACTAAAATTTCCAACTCTGCATTGGAAAAAGCACAAAACGGCGCGGATATTCCTGATAAAAATGCGTTTGTGAAAAACTTAGGTTTAAATGAAGCTGCAAAACGGGAAATAGGAATTGGAGTTAATCAGGTGCCAGACATGTCGTTTTTTAATGCAAACCTGAACTCCACCGGCTGGCAAAAATTACCTTCGGGTTTAATTGAAATGTGGGGATTTATACTAGTTAACGGCTATGGTTCTATCGAGGCCGGATATTTAAATAATTTCCCAATACCCTTTCCAAACGCATGTTTAAATATTGTGTTAGCTAACGGTGGTTATAACCCCCAAGACTCAGGAATATGTTCAGTACATGTAGTAGATCGAAGTCAGTTCCGATGTTATAGAAGTCCCACTAATCATCCTACGCCTGTTGGCGCATATTTTAGGGCAATAGGATATTAATTTATAAAAATCAAGTTGTTATAATTATTTAATTAAAATAGCAAAAAACCATATATTCAACGCACTAAATAAGGAATTATTTTTACAGCAACCCAATATGTTATTTATACCCAATGGATTTCAAGATGCATCGCGACGGCAAGGGAGCGAATCCCCGGGAACATAGATAACGATGTGACCGGGGTGAGTGAGTGCAGCCAACAAAGAGGCAACTTGAAAGATGACGGGTATATAAAGTTTATCACTTAACCTAAGGAGTATAATATGAGTCCTAAAAATGATTTCAAGGCTTTTTCTATTAGTCATAATGCTAATATTATAAGCCAAGAAAAATATGAAGACAGTCAGAATTTGAAGACTGGGTTTGCACCCGATGGTATTACCACTAATATATTAAATAAGGCATTACGCCAATCATCCACAATATCCTCTGTCGTCGCTAATTTTATCGCGACACAATCTGGCAATGATGTTCTGGATGATGGCAATATAGAGAAACTCACCGCTCAATTAAATAAGGCGCTGGAGCAGAAAATAATCCCAAAGGTTCCCGATGCCTCATTAACACAGAAAGGTATTGTTCAGCTTACAGATGTGATTGGTAATAGTAATTCACTCGCTGTAACTCAAAAGCTTGTTTCTGATGTCAATGATAATGCTAACAATAGATTAGCCAAAAACCAAAATGGGGCGGATATTCCCAATAAAAATGAGTTTGTGAAAAATCTCGACTTATTGGAAACCGTCAATTTGGCGAAAAATGCTGTGCCGAATAGTAGGAAAATTAATGGTAAATCGCTGACTGGAGATATCAATTTAGGGGCTGGCGATGTGGGAGCATTTAGGCTCGGATTAACAGGAAAATATTCTGTTGATAACCAAGTCCCGTGGAATGTAGATTCAGGATCATATGACCTACTGCATCCGAAATTTAGTGATCATGTTGTGCACTTCTATAATGGCGTTGGGAGTTGTCCGGCTTTTCAATTGAAAGTGCATTACAAAAACGGCGGTATTGCTTATCGCTCGGCGCGTGATAATTATGGATTTGAAGAAGATTGGACTAGTTTTTATACAACCAAAAACAAACCTACTGTAAATGAACTTGGTTTATCAGAAACCGTAGCATTGGCAAAAAATGCGGTTCCTAATAACAGGAAAATTAATGGCAAAGTGCTGGTTGAAGACATCAATCTGGAAGCCGGAGATGTCGGGGCATATTCACGTTCAGAATCTGATAAGCGATATCAAAAGAAAGGCCCTAATCAGGGATGGCAAAAAATAGGAGCCGGTGGAGACAGCGGAAGTAGTATATTACTGAGTCAGGACATACGAGGAAGATGTATATATTTACGTACTGGTAGCCCAGGCATATTTTTACCTTTACAAATGCCTCCAATAGATAATATTTTGGTTGGTGCTGGATATGGATCAAGAGGATGGCTCGTTGTGCATTCATCAGATGGCGGATTGAGGTTATCTATAGTAAACAAAGAGGATTGTCCTGATATTACAGAAATTTATATTGCTGATTGAAATTATGGGCTGCATGGCAGCCCTTTTCCCATTTTATTTTTTAGGGAATAATTTATCCCCTTATTTGATAAAGATATTTACCTATATTTATCGAACAAACACAAAACAAATATAACAATCCAGCCAACAGAAAAAATAATATTATTTTCGTAACAGCCATTCTGACACCCTATATTTTTAATAAACCTTGTTAAAACCATTTAAAAATTCACAAAAGAGATAAGGAAAAATAACTTAAAAATGTAAAATATAAATATTTAGAATATGCTTTAGATTACAGGATGTTAAACAATTTATTACCAGCAGCGACACAGAAATAATCAATCGATTGATCAATAATGGAATCTTATTATCCTCTTTTTTGGCTAAACTATAATTGAAATTAATTTCGATAATTTAGCTAAATTATAACTCAATATGTTAATTACAGAAGAATATTATTTTATTTAAGGAAAGTATATATGAGCCCCAAGAATGATTTTAAAGCTTTTTCTACTAGTAGTAATGCTAACGTAGTGAGCCAAGAAAGATACGAAGAAAGCCTGAGTTTGTATTCTGGATTTCCCCCAGATAATGTTCCCACTCACTTATTAAATAAAGCATTACGCCAGTCATCCACAATAGCTTCTGTTGTAGCTGATTTTATTGCGATAGAATCTGGCAGTGATGTCTTGGATGATGGTAATACAACCAAACTTACTACACAATTAAATAAAGCGTTAGAAAAAAAAATTACTACAAAAATTCCCGATGCCTCATTAACACAGAAAGGTATTGTTCAGCTTGCAGATGTGGTTGGCAATAGTAATACGCTGGCTGCAACTCAAAAGCTTGTTTCCAATATAAATGATAACGCTAATAAAAGACTAGAAAAAGCGCAAAACGGCGCAGATATTCCTGATAAAAACGCGTTTGTGAAAAACTTAGGTTTAAATGAAGCCGCAAAACGGCAAGTAGGAACTGGAATTAATCAGATTCCAGATATGTCGTCTTTTAGCGCAAACTTAGTTGAGAATGGTTGGCAAAAGTTACCTTCAGGTCTAATTATAATGTGGGGAATAGCACTAGTTGCTTTCGGTGGAAGTGGACAACCTAATAGCGGATATCTTAATAACTTTCCAATACCATTTCCAAATAAATGTTTTAGTATCACATTAACTCACACTGGCTGGGACCCTGGCGCAGCAGGAATATTTGGAGCAAAAGTAGAAAACCAGAGTCAATTTCGGTGTTATAGAAGTAATACTGGTTATACTCCCGCTGTTCAGACAGCTTTTATAGCAATAGGATATTAATTAAAAAAAATTAATTTACTATGATAATTATTTAACTAAAATTGGCAAAAAAAACCATGAACGATAAAAACTATGTATTCAGTGCGTTAGATAAAGCATTTTATCCTCTATCATTACAACAAGATTATATTCAAGCAGGCTCATGGCCAAACGACCCCATATCTGTAACTAATGATATATTCCATAAATTTTCAGGAATACCGCCAGAAGGAAAAATACTTTCTTCTGGCGAAGATGGTCTTCCTTGTTGGGAAGATATCCCACCTCCAACAAAAGAGGAATTGATATCGATAGCAGAAGCCCAAAGAGCACAATTCATATCTCTTGCAAATGAGAAAATAACGCCGCTTGCAGATGCTGTCGAACTTGATATAGCGACAAATGAAGAAACACTATTGCTTAAAGAGTGGAAAACATACCGTGTGATGCTTAATCGAGTTGATACTTCAACGGCCTCTGAAATTGATTGGCCAATTCCTCCATTATCGTAATTAACAAAAAGGCCGGGAATAGGATAATACCCGGTCTTTATCATTTTATTGATTCTGGTATTTTGTATCTATTCAACATCAATAATCATTAAAATATTAAACCCATTCAGTCATACCACATATATACATACCCACCACAAATAATTAGAACAAATAGACTTAAATAATAGCAATCACCCAACCTTTTCAGACCACAAATGGAATTAATAAAAATCATTTTCAAATATCAAATGCAAACATTTCAGATTACAAATCATTAACATATCCATTACCATCAATTATATAAAAATAGTTAACCCTATAAGCTATAAGAATATTCCATTATTCTTTTTTCTAACTAAACTGTAGCTGCCGTGAATAGGGAGAAATTATTTTTATAACAATTCACTATATTGTTTATAAAATGCAATACTTAATTGGAGAAAAATATATGAGTCAAAAGAATGATTTTAAGGCTTTTTCTGTTAGTGACAATGCAAATATAGTGAAACAAGACGCATATGAAAAAGAGCAAAAATTGCAAACTGGGTTTCCAACAGGAGATATTACCGCTGAACTATTAAATAAGGCATTACGTCAGTCGTCAACCATATCCACTGCCGTCGCTAATTTTATCGCAACACAATCTGGCGAAGACGTTCTGGATAATGGGGATGTAGACAAACTCACCACTCAATTCAAGAAAGCCTTAGAACAAAAAAACACAACAGAAATTCGCGATGCCTCATTAACAGAAAAAGGAATTATTCAGCTCACAGATAAAATAGGTGACAGTAATACACTCGCTGCAACTCAGAAGCTTGTTTCTGATGTAAGTAATAATGCTCTGGCAAAAGACCAAAACGGCGCAGACATTCCTGATAAAGCTGAATTTATAAAGAACCTTGGTTTATCAGATTCAACAAATATAACGATAGGGAATGGTGAAAATCAAGTACCTAATATGTCGTTTTTCACCTCTAACCTGAATCAGGTCGGATGGCAAAAATTACCTTCGGGTTTAATTGAAATGTGGGGAATAGCATCAGTTAAAGGCAATGCTTATGCCGAACCAGGTACTTTAAATAACTTTCCAATCCCATTCCCGAATAAATGTCTCAACGTCACGTTAACTCACGTTGGTAACGCCCCTCAACATGCTGGCACATTTTCAATAATGACGGTCAATAATTCACAATTCCAATGTTTTAGCAGTATTCCATATTTACAAATTCCTGTAGCAGCATTTTATAGGGCAATAGGGTATTAATATGAACGAGAAAAACTACGTATTTAGCGCATTAAATAAAGCATTTTATCCGCTATCATTACAGCAGGATTACATTGCAGCAGACTCATGGCCAAACGATCCCATATCTGTAACTGATGACATATTCCATAAGTTCTCTGGAATACCACCAGAAGGAAAAATACTGTCCTCTGGCGAAGATAATCTTCCTTGTTGGGAAGATATTCCACCACCAACAAAAGAGGAATTGATATCTATAGCGGAATGCCAAAAAGCGCAATTTATATCTCTTGCAAATGAAAAAATAACCCCACTTTCTGATGCAGAAGAACTTGATATAGCAACAGACGAAGAAATGCTATTACTCAAAGAATGGAAAAAATACCGCGTGATGCTTAACCGGATTGATACGTCAAATGCACCAGAAATTGACTGGCCAATTACGCCATTATCGTAATTAATAGAAAGACCGGGATTCAGGAAGAACCCGGTCTTAATCATTTTATTATTGTTAATATTACATCGGTAAATATTCTGTCATCATATAAGCTATTTTACGCCAAGATTTCTCAGCTCATGCGATATTAGTAAATTATATGTCATTGGAATTTACTTTCCAGAATAAACATTTCAGCATGGAAATTATTTATCAATAAAATATATGAAAAATAATTAATCCCATAAGCTATAAAAATATTTAATTATTATCTTTTATCTCTAGACTATGAGCGATAGGAAATCATCCTTACAATAATTTTAAAAACGACCTATAGAACTTTAGGGGAATATATATGAATCTCAAGAATGATTTTAAAGCGTTTTCTGTTAGAGATGGTGCTAATGTGGTGGCTCAAAATTTATATGAAGAGCTTCCAGAATTACAGACTGGATTTCCGCCAATAGGTCTTACCACTCATGTATTAAATAAGGCATTACGTCAGTCATCAACAATATCATCTGTTGTAGCTGATTTTATTTCGGCAGAATCTGGCAGTGATGTTTTGGATGATGGTAATATAGCCAAACTCACTGCACAATTAAATAAAGCGCTAGAACAAAAAATTACAAGAAAAATTCCCGATGCCTCATTAACACAAAAAGGTGTTGTTCAACTCACAGATATCATTGGCAATAGTAATACACTGGCTGCAACACAAAAGCTTGTCTCCGATATCAATAATAATGCCAATAACAGACTGGAAAAAACGCAAAATGGCGCAGATATTCCCAATAAAAATGAGTTTGTGAAAAACTTAGGTTTAGATAAAGCTGCAAACATAAAAATAGGCAATGGAATTAATCAGATTCCAGATATGTCGTTCTTCACAGCAAACTTGGTTAAGAATGGCTGGCAAAAATTGCCTTCGGGTTTAATTATAATGTGGGGATTAGCACAAGTTTATAACCATAGCAGCCCTCAATCTGGGTATTTAAATAACTTTCCAATACCGTTTCCAAATGAATGCGTTAGCATCACGCTAACGCATCGTGGCAATGACCCTCAAGCAGCAGGTATATTCTCAGCAACGGTAGAAAATAAGAATCAGTTTCGGTGTTATAAAAATATTAATTACCATAAACTCACTACTTTTACATTTTTTATGGCAATGGGATATTAATTAAAAAATTATTTTTATTATTTAATTAAAATTGGTAGAAAATTATGAACGATAAAAACTATGTATTTAGCGCATTAAATAAAGCATTTTATCCGCTATCATTACAGCAAGATTATATTCAAGCAGGATCATGGCCAAATGATCCTATATTTATAACTGATGATATATTCCATAAATTTTCAGGAATACCGCCAGAAGGAAAAATACTGTCCTGTGGCAAAGATGCTCTTCCTTGTTGGGAAGATATTCCACCACCGACAAAAGAAGAATTGATAGCTATTGCAGAAGCCCAAAAAACGCAATTTATATCTCTTGCAAATGAAAAAATAACGCCGCTTGCTGATGCAGAAGAACTTGATATAGCAACAAACGAAGAAATGCTATTACTCAAAGAGTGGAAAAAATACCGTGTCATGCTTAACCGGGTTGATACTTCAACAGCCCCGGAAGTTGACTGGCCAATTTCCCCATTATCATAATCAGCCAAACAAGACCGGGATTCAGAAAGAACCCGGTTTTAATCATTTTATTATTGCTAATACTACAACAGCCATAAATATTTTGTTATTATTCGAGTTGTTCTTCCTCAAAAGAATGAAAAAAATATAAAATGAAAAATAAGTTAATCTATTAAAATGTCGTTATTAATCAAAAAGAGCTGTATCAATTGTGATATGTGTGAACCCGAATGTCCCAATCAGGCTATATCGATGGGAGATGAAATTTATGAGATTAATGCCGACCGTTGCACTGAATGCATCGGTCATTATGATACTCCAACCTGTCAATCAGTCTGCCCGATAAATAATACTATTATTACCGATCCAGACCGACAGGAAACAGAAGAACAACTGTGGGATAAATTTGTATTATTGCATCATGCAGATAAAATCTGAAATTAACGCTCAAGAATAACGGTTGCACAGGCATAGCGACGCTCATCGGCCAATGTCACATGCAAAGAGGTCGCTCCTAATTGCTGAGCCAACGCTGCCGCCGCGCCATAGAGCCGCAAAATCGGTTTTCCCAGTGTATCATTGACTACTTCAAACTGGTTAAATGCCAGCCCATTACGGATACCGGTTCCTAATGCCTTTGCTGCGGCCTCTTTTACCGCAAAGCGTTTAGCCAAAAAACGAACCGGTTTTTCATGTTGCTGGTATTGTTCCCATTCTAATTCACTGAGAATACGTTTTGCCAAGCGCTCGCCTGAGCGCTCGACAACCCCTTCAATACGGGCAATTTCAACAATATCTGTACCTAACCCAATAATAGCCATTAACGGCGAGCTTTCCGCATTTGGGTTTTCATATCTGCCACGGCAGCGGTCAAACCACTGAATACCGCACGTCCAATAATGGCATGACCAATATTCAACTCATAAATTTCTGGCAGAGCAGCAATACGTTGTACATTATGATATGTCAGCCCATGACCGGCATTAACCGTTAGACCTTTACTCGCTGCATAAGTCGCGGCTTCTTTAATACGATGAAATTCTTTTTCCTGTTCTACTTCATTTTCTGCATCGGCATAAGCACCTGTATGAATTTCAATGAAAGGTGCGCCAACTTCACTAGCCGCATCAATTTGTCGATGTTCCGCATCAATAAATAACGAGACAAGAATACCCGCATCAGATAAACGCTTAACCGCCGCAGCAACCTTATCTTTCTGACCAATAACATCTAAGCCCCCTTCTGTTGTCACTTCCTGCCGTTTTTCAGGCACCAAACAGCAAAATTCAGGTTTAATACGACAGGCAATCTCCACCATTTCATCTGTCACGGCCATTTCAAGATTCATCCGCGTCTGGATGGTTTTCTTCAACAGTTCTACATCCCGATCGGTAATATGACGGCGATCTTCACGTAAATGAATGGTGATACCATCTGCTCCCGCCTGTTCCGCAACAAAAGCCGCTTGAACCGGATCAGGATAATTGGTGCCGCGAGCATTGCGCACCGTCGCAATATGATCGATATTCACGCCTAATAATACTTCAGCCACATTTATCTCCTGTAGTCATATTAGAATATGACAAGTTTACACTTTCCATCTTGAAGAGAAACAAATTCATTAGTTTTCTTTCTTTTCAGGCTTCTGACATACAAATTGCCGAAATAATTCGCGACTTTTCAGAGGCTTGCCACCGAGATAAGGTTTTAATGCAATACGCGTGAAGCGCTTTGCTGCCTTTAATGTCGCAGAATCAGGAAATTCACGGGTTGCCAATGATTTTAATTCGCGCCCGGTAAAACTGTAATGATCAACAACCAAGCTAGCGATAAAGCCTTTTTCTTCTCTATAACGGTAGGTCATCGTTTCGGCTACAGGTTCGCCACTGCCCGCACAATGCAGATAATCAACGCCATAACCAAGATTTGCCAGCAACGCCAGTTCAAACCGACGTAATGCATATTCCGGGGTATATTCACTGGCAGCAAGAACCTGCAAACATTGGAGATAATCGAAGAATAAGGCGGGATAAGCCGTTCCCTGTTCAAGCACTCTTGACAGCAATTCATTGATATATAAACCGCTGTACAACACGCTGCCGGTAAGAGGAAGGGCCAGAGAGATAGGATCTGCATCACGCAGCGTTTTAATTGCTCCCCGCCCACTCCAACGAACCAGCAATGGGGTAAAGGGCTGCAAGCAGCCTTTCAAATTGGAACGACGGCTACGTGCGCCTTTTGCCAACACGCTAATTCGCCCTTCATTTTCAGTAAACAGATCCAGTAACAGACTAGTTTCACTGTAAGGGCGACCATGCAGGACAAAAACACGTTGCCAACCGTCCACAGAGATCCTTATTTCAGATCATCGACGTAGCCCAAGCTACGTAACGCCCGCTCATCATCAGCCCAACCCGCTTTAACTTTAACCCATAGTTCTAAGTGGATTTTTACATCAAACAGCCTTTCCATATCCTGACGAGCTTCAATACCAATAGTCTTGATTTTACTGCCTTTATTGCCAATAACCATTTTCTTCTGGCCTTCACGCTCAACCAGAATCAAACCGTGGATATTGTAACCACCGCGCTCATTCGCCACGAACTGCTCAATTTCAACTGTGACAGAATATGGCAATTCTTCACCAAGGAAACGCATAAGTTTTTCCCGGATAATCTCAGAAGCCATAAATCGCTGAGAACGGTCAGTAATATAATCTTCCGGGAAATGGTGAGTCGCTTTCGGGATATATCCACGCACAATTTTGGCAATCGTATCGACATTCATGCCTTTTTCAGCGCTCATCGGGACAACATCAAGAAAACTCATCTGTTTACTAAGAAAACCAATATGCGGCAACAAACTGGTTTTATCGGTTACGTTATCCACTTTATTGATAGCCAGTAAAACCGGACAACGCAGATTACGCAGCTTGTTCAGTACCATTTCGTCATCCGGGGTCCAATGAGTCCCTTCGACAACAAAAATAACTAACTCCACATCACCGATAGAACTGCTGGCTGCCCGGTTCATCAGCCGGTTAATCGCCCGTTTTTCTTCAATATGTAATCCAGGTGTATCCACATAAATAGTCTGATACGCACCTTCTGTATGGATACCCATAATACGGTGACGAGTCGTCTGTGGTTTACGGGACGTAATAGATACTTTCTGACCTAAAAGCTGATTTAGCAGCGTGGATTTCCCCACATTAGGCCGTCCAACTATTGCAACAAATCCGCAATAGGTTTCTTGTTCGCTCATTCAAGCTCCAGTTGTTTTAATGCTTGCTCAGCCGCTGCCTGTTCCGCTTTGCGGCGGCTGGAGCCTGTTCCTTTAACTGGCTGTTCAATACCGCTCACTTGACAGTGAATAGTAAATTCTTGGTCGTGAGCTTCACCACGAACCATAACAACCAGATATGACGGCAAAGGCAGATGATGCCCTTGCAAATATTCCTGTAAACGGGTTTTTGGATCTTTCTGTTTGTCGCCAGGGCTGATTTCATTCAAGCGGGTTTCGTACCATCTCAGAATAATTCTTTCAATCATCTGAATATCGCTATCAAGGAAAATCGCGCCAATCAATGCTTCAACGGTATCAGCCAGTATTGATTCACGACGGTAGCCGCCGCTTTTCAGTTCTCCCGGCCCTAAACGAAGGCATTCACCTAATTCAAATTCCCTTGCCAACTCAGCCAGTGTATTACCACGCACCAGTGTGGCGCGCATGCGGCTCATATCCCCTTCATCAACACGAGGAAAACGATGATACAACGCATTAGCAATAACAAAACTCAGAATTGAGTCACCAAGAAATTCCAGCCGCTCATTATGTTTACTGCTGGCACTACGATGAGTTAACGCTTGTATCAGCAGATCATGCTGATCAAAAGTGTACCCCAGCTTACGCTGCAATCTGTTAATTACGATGGGATTCATGTGCTACCAATATCGGTCAGAATTCGTCAAGTAAAAACGCACACGCAACAAACCTGTTCAGAAACCCTGACAAAACTGTTGCGTTTGCACTGGCTCCTCATAGGAGCCAGTCATTAAGTTTGAAAGGACATTCTACACTGCGAGTAAAATTAATGCTTCGCTAATATAAAAATATTAATTAATTCCACCAATACGGCTGAAGCGAACTCCGGTAGGCCATTCTCCTTCCTGTTTTTCAAAACTCATCCAGATGGCTGAAGCGCGACCGACCAGATTTTTCTCCGGGACAAAACCCCAGACTCGGCTATCAGCGCTATTATCACGGTTATCGCCCATCATAAAATAGTGGCCTTCGGGCACAATCCACATTCCCTCTGGCAAGCCAGGCTGACGGAAATTAGGTACCGATAGTACACCTGGAATCTCCAAAATATGGTGGGTTACCGCGTCCAGATTCTCAATCCGTTCACCCTGCCGCATACTGTAAGGCGGCAACGTTTCTTCAACAGGGATTTGGAAAACACCTACCTTTTTCAAACTTTCACCCTTGGAATCGACACCATACTGCTGCATTGTCCATTCGCTTGGGAATAGTGAACCGTAAGAAACCGGTAATTCTTCCTGACAATTCCCTGTTTTGCTGCAATTAGAAAAAATACGCAACTCTTTCTTTGCCGGATCATAAATAATTTTATCGCCCGGTAAACCAACCACCCGTTTGATGTAGTCAAAACTCGGGTCCAACGGGTATTTAAATACGGCAACATCGCCACGCTTTGGTTTGCCAGTCTTAATCAGTGTTGTTTGAGTGATGGGATCTTTCAATCCGTATGAATATTTCTCCACCAGAATGAAATCGCCAATCAATAAAGTCGGCATCATGGAACCCGATGGGATCTGAAAAGGCTCATAAACAAAGGAGCGCAGGATCAGAACCACGGCTAACACAGGAAAAATAGATGAACAAGTATCCACCCATGTCGGCTTGTTAATAGTCTCAGCCAGATGCTCCTGATCCATTGTACCTTCAGTCAACTCTTGCAATCTGGCAAGTTTTTTCTTGCGCGCTGGTGCCCATTTGAAGCGATCAATACACCAAATAATGCCGGTGACTAACGTTGCCAACGTTAGGATCAGGGCAAAAGTGTTAGCCATTTAGACTCCTTAAGCTTATTAATTGTCTTTACCAACATGAAGAATGGCTAAGAAAGCTTCCTGTGGTAACTCAACGTTACCCACTTGTTTCATTCGTTTCTTACCCTCTTTCTGTTTCTGCAATAGCTTTTTCTTACGGCTGACGTCACCACCATAACACTTCGCCAAGACGTTTTTACGCAATTGCTTCACTGTTGAGCGAGCAATAATATGATTACCAATCGCAGCCTGAATTGCGATATCGAACTGCTGACGAGGAATAAGTTCTTTCATCTTCTCCACCAGCTCCCGGCCTCGGTACTGTGCATTGCCACGGTGAGTAATCAACGCCAATGCATCAACTCGTTCACCGTTAATCAATACATCCACACGAACCATATCAGATGACTGGAAACGAGTGAAATTATAATCCAGCGAAGCATAACCGCGAGAGGTAGATTTCAATCGATCGAAGAAGTCCAAAACCACTTCTGCCATCGGTATTTCGTAAGTTAGCGCAACCTGTTTACCGTGGTAAACCATGTTGGTTTGCACACCGCGTTTCTCAACACATAATGTAATGACGTTCCCCAAGTACTCCTGAGGCAACAACATATGACACTCAGCAATGGGTTCACGCAGCTCTTCAATATTATTCAGCGGCGGTAGTTTAGAGGGACTATCCACATAGATAATTTCGCGGTTAGTTGTCTCCACTTCATAAACAACCGTCGGCGCCGTTGTAATCAGGTCGAGATCATATTCACGTTCCAAACGCTCTTGAATAATCTCCATATGCAACAGACCAAGGAAACCACAACGGAAACCGAAACCTAGCGCAGAAGAACTTTCCGGCTCATAAAATAGCGAAGCGTCATTCAGACTCAATTTACCCAATGCGTCACGGAACGCTTCATAGTCATCAGAGCTAACAGGGAACAGCCCGGCATAAACCTGTGGCTTCACTTTTTTAAAGCCCGGAAGCGGTTTTTCCGCAGGTTGACGGGACAGTGTCAAGGTATCCCCAACAGGTGCGCCAAGAATGTCTTTAATTGCACAAACTAACCAGCCCACTTCGCCACAACCTAACACGTCGCGATCAACACGCTTAGGGGTGAAAATGCCGAGGCGATCGGCGTTATATACCTGACCGGTACTCATTACCTTGATTTTATCACCCTTACGCAAGGTACCGTTTTTAATCCGCACCAGGGAGACAACACCAAGGTAATTATCAAACCATGAGTCAATGATCAGAGCCTGTAACGGCGCATCAGGATCGCCTTCCGGCGCTGGAATCTCTTTAACCAAGCGCTCAATAACGTCTTGTACACCAACACCCGTTTTGGCTGAACAGCGCACTGCATCAGTAGCATCAATACCGACAATATCTTCGATCTCTTCCGCTACGCGCTCAGGCTCCGCCGCCGGCAAATCGATTTTGTTCAGCACAGGAACAACTTCTAGATCCATATCCAACGCGGTATAACAGTTAGCCAGCGTCTGGGCTTCCACTCCCTGTCCCGCATCAACCACCAGCAATGCCCCTTCGCAGGCAGCTAGTGAACGGGAAACTTCATATGAGAAATCAACATGCCCCGGCGTATCGATAAAGTTTAATTGATAGAGTTGCCCATCATTCGCCTTGTAATCCAAGGTAACACTTTGGGCCTTAATGGTGATACCACGCTCACGCTCAAGATCCATTGAATCTAGCACTTGCTCTGCCATTTCACGATCTGTTAAGCCGCCACAAATTTGAATAATACGGTCAGATAACGTCGACTTACCGTGGTCAATGTGAGCAATAATGGAGAAATTTCGTATTTGCTTCATTATAAATATTTTTCTGCCTTGATATTTCTGAATCATTCGCCTAATGGACACACAGAGGGACATAAAGCGACAGTTTATAGGTCGGCCACCGGCCTGAAAGGCTGTATTCTACATGCCAAATCTACGAAAACCTAGTCATGCCTGCGGCTTTAAGGTACGAATTATTAGACGTTTTGGACGATTAAAATAGATTTATTCTCGATGCTGAATGTGAATAACATCAGGAGGCAAGCCGATTTGTAAAACGACAGGTTGATATTCCTGCCGATTATCCCAGTAAGCGGCGATTCTGCGGGCAAAGAAGAATCCTAACGCGCCGCCTAAAACACCACCACAAAATACCCACAATTGATTGGTTACCCATAACTGAAAAAGTGCGCCGCCAAGGAATAACCCAATAAGTGGAGTCAGATAAACCAACAACGCCGAACGTAGTAAGCTTCCTTCCGGTATCCCAACTTCTACTTTTTGCCCCGGTTGCAACGGTTGTAAAATCTCAAGTTCAAGCTGATGTATGCCATCAGGTCCTAATTTATTGAGTAAATAAGAACCACATGTTGCTCGCGCCTGACAACTGCCGCAGCCAGAAGAGGAACCATAACGCAATAACGCCCGTCCCTGTTGCCAGTGAATTACTGTTGCCCACTCTTTGACCATCAGTCAGCTCCTATAAAAGCGACGCCAGCGGCGACATGTTTGGCGGTCGCCAATGGTAATTCACCAATAATTGTTACCTCATTTGCTCCACGTATCACACTATAAATCGTTCGGGGCCCACCACGGAGAGGATATTCCAACTTGCCGGTTTTATCCGTGTTAGTCACATTCACAGAAAAGTTAAACAAGCCATCACTGAACATAATGGATTCAAGTGAGTCACTATTTGGCAATTTACGACGGTTACGCGAAACCTCAACGAAACCAGCCGGCAATTTACCTACTTTCCAATTAAATACAACTTTCTCTGACGGTGGAATGACCAACATTGGCGGCATATTCAAACGCGTAATCACACTCATTGCATCAGTGATATCCCCACCGATGGTGGAAGAAACAACCCTAAATTGCTCAAGCGCCTCACTATCACGATCAAGTAAATCAATACGTAATGGTAAATGAGTTTCTTCGTCGATCAGTAAAATATAATTATAACGCACTTCATCTTTGGAAGTGATGCGTACAACCCGACAAGGTCTATCACCGATGTGAGTACGGCCAGCATCAATGAAATTGTAGTATTTCTTTAACTGATTGAAGTCAGCAAAAATGACGGCGGGTAAATAATCAATAATATGATTACCGCTAAGGCTGAAAGCATCCAAGCCAGGTTCAAAGTAACTGATCTCATTACCACGCTGGACAATCTCCCTACGAGAACCATCCATCTGCATAATCTGAGCAATTGGAATATCATTGATAACGGCGTGGCGATAACGAACGGAGACGATAGATTGCTGGTTGAGATTAATAAAAGCAAGCTCGTAAGTCAGAGACTGAGTAGCATTACCCATCTCCTGCAACAAAACCTCAGCGCTGCTAAGCTGCGCCGAGGCTTGTAAAGGAGCAAACAAACAACCCGCCAGCAAACAGACGGAAAACCAAATATGTTTCATTACTGCTATTGCGTTCCTAAAGATTGCGTTCCGGGAACCGGAATCGCAACCTGTGGTGGCATTCCCCGTTCGTCATTTTGCTTAAAATGCACACGGCGATCGAGTTCATATTGTTGCAGCATGATGTTAATACGTTTATTACGTTCCTGCATTTGAATGCGCTGATCATTGCCAAATACATCATCACCGGAAGGCACTCCCAAACTCACTGGAGAAGCCGATCCCATCATTGGCAAGGTATTAAATGCGGGCGTATCAGATTGATATTCAAGATCCTCAGCACTATGACTGTTGTACTGCTGTACACCAACCAATACTGCCAGCGAAACACAAGCTGCAACACTCACTTGAACCATCTGACTCGCCCAAGGGCGAAGTTTTTGCCAGAATGGCATTTTTCGCCAGCTCTTTGGTTGAGGCTGAGATTCAGGAATAGCCCCAAGCGTGGAATGAACCGGCTCTTTTTCAAGCGCCAATGCAACCCGACTAGCAATATCCAGATGCAATACTTCTGTCACATCACCGCGCAATGTGTCACGGATCAAGTGGTAATTTTCCCAGCGTTTCTGCATTACAGAATCTTTAGACAAAATACTAACGACTTCACTATCAAGAGTTTCGCCATCCATCAACGCGGAAAGTTTTTCTCTTTGCATGCCAAAGTACCCTTCAGTATTGTTCCACTATTTTTAATTTTAAATCAGTGGTTGAATGTTATCATCAATGGCTTCCCTTGCACGGAAGATACGGGAACGAACCGTGCCTACCGGACAACCCATAATGGTAGCTATTTCTTCATAGCTTAACCCATCTAATTCCCTCAGCGTTATTGCTATTCGCAAATCTTCGGGAAGAGATTCAATGGTACGGAAAACCACCTGCCTCAATTCTTCTGACAACATTAAATTCTCAGGGTTCGAAATTTCTTTTAATGCACTCGAAATTTCATAATTTTCTGCGTCACTGGCATCCAAATCACTGGATGGAGGACGGCGCCCTTGAGCGGTCAGATAATTCTTCGCAGTATTTACTGCTATACGATACAACCAAGTATAAAAAGCACTATCGCCACGAAACGAAGCCAATGCCCGATAGGCTTTAATAAATGCTTCCTGAGCAACGTCAGGAACATCACCCTGCGGAATATAGCGGGATAAAAGACTCGCCACTTTATGCTGATATCTGACTACCAGTAGGTTAAACGCCTGTTGGTCACCTTTCTGCACTCGCTCGACCAGCATTTGATCCGTTAACTGCTCGCTCATCCGAGGTTTAATCTCCCGAAGCAAAGCTCCACATTGATATTTACTGAACCAACCATGATGTCCTATTCCTGAGCAAGCATGGCTTTGAGTAATAAAATTCTGCGAAGTTCAATTTTTGTCATCATTTTATTGCAATCATAGCTTTGATCATATCTGATAGGCTAACATGATTTTTACCCATCTTCATTCATACATCATCAATTATGCAATCATTATTCTCTCAACATTACAGCGATGTACTTATTATTGGCAGCGGCGTCGCCGGCCTATCTCTGGCTTTACGGCTCGCCTCGCAGTATCAAGTCACGGTATTAAGTAAGAGTATTCTTAGCGAGGGCGCATCCTATTATGCACAGGGTGGTATCGCCGCTGTTTTTGATAAAACAGACAGTATCGAGTCCCATGCCGAAGATACCCTTATCGCCGGCGCAGGGCTTTGCGATAAAAACGCTGTTGAGTTTATCACCAGCAATGCCCGTCATTGCGTGCAATGGTTGATTGATCAAGGTGTCATGTTTGATACAGAAACCAGCGAAGATGGAGAAAAACAATATCATCTGACCCGTGAAGGCGGTCACAGCCATCGCCGTATTCTGCATCATGCGGATACAACCGGTAAAGAAGTAGAAACCACGCTGGTTGATAAAGCGATATCCCATCCGAATATCACAGTGAGAGAACGCTGCAATGTGGTGGATTTAATTACGTCGAATAAAGCCCGGTTAGATGGCGATAACCGAGTCGTCGGCGCTTATATCTGGAACCGTCAGCAAGAACAGGTGGAAACTTATCGCGCTAAGGTCGTGGTGCTGGCAACAGGCGGGGCAGCTAAAGTTTATCAATATACGACAAATCCCGATATCTCATCCGGTGATGGCATCGCAATGGCATGGCGCGCAGGCTGCCGTATCGCTAATCTGGAATTTAACCAGTTTCACCCAACCTGCCTGTTTCATCCACAGGCGCGCAATTTCCTGTTGACGGAAGCCCTGCGAGGCGAAGGCGCATATCTGAAACGACCCGATGGTAGCCGTTTTATGCTTGATTTCGATGAACGTGCTGAACTAGCGCCTCGAGATATCGTAGCACGAGCGATTGACCATGAAATGAAACGCCTTGGTGCTGACTGCATGTTTCTGGATATCAGCCATAAACCAGCGGATTTCATTATCCAGCACTTTCCGATGATTTATGAAAAATTGCTGACACTAGGCTTTGATCTAACGAAAGAGCCGATTCCCATCGTTCCTGCCGCGCATTACACCTGTGGTGGTATTATTGTCGATCATCAGGGGCATACTGACCTCAACAACTTATATGCTATCGGTGAAGTTAGCTATACAGGTCTGCACGGCGCAAACCGTATGGCATCTAATTCTCTGCTGGAGTGTCTGGTGTATGGCTGGTCTGCTGCGGAAAATATCCAACAACAGATCGAAACAATAGAAGAAGTACCGCAACTCCCCTTCTGGGATGAAAGCCGGGTTGACAATTCAGATGAACAGGTCGTCATTCAGCACAACTGGCACGAATTACGTCTATTTATGTGGGATTACGTCGGTATTGTGCGCACAACCAAACGTCTGGAACGAGCGCTGCGCCGCATTAATATGCTACAACAAGAGATTCACGATTATTATTCCAATTTTAGGATTTCCAACAATCTGCTGGAATTACGCAATCTGGTGCAAGTGGCTGAATTAATCGTGCGTTGTGCGCTAGAACGGAAAGAGAGCCGAGGTCTGCATTTCACACTGGATTATCCCGATTTACTGCCAGAATCAAAACCAACGATTTTGACACCCTGATTTTTGCTGGCAAAACTTCTGCATGACCACGCTCCGGCGTGGTTCTCTTAATAACTCAATAATAAAGATAGAAATCCGTCACCAATTGCTGAAATTCTTGCGTATATGCACCATCTGGCTGACGAATAGTCAATTCACTGATTAAGCCAGTTTTTTCCTGACGGGAAAATGCCAATAACATCCGATGCAACGGCTTGCCTTGCCTGTCGCGGATATTGACCCGATGATGGGAAAACCACCCCAAATGACATGCCATTATTTCAAATGCCTCGCCAATGGCATATGGCAATACCACACAAAACAGGCCATCCGGCGTAATCAACGTCTCGGCGTATTGTAATAACCGCTGGTGAGTCAGAGACCCCGTATAACGAGCCTGTTCCCTTGCCTCATTTCGACAAGCAACAGCCGGTTCAAAATAGGGTGGATTACTGACAATTAAGTCATAACATTGTGAATACTGCTCAGCGAAATCACCAATATCCTGCTGATAAACATCTATTTTTTTCTGCCACGGAGATTGCTCTGCATTATCTTGCGCCTGCAATGCGGCTTCTGTATCCAGCTCCACTGCATCAATTTTGGTATTTTCATCCGTTCGCTGTGCTAGCATCAACGCAATGAGCCCGCTGCCACAGCCAATATCTAAAATCGTTTTTTTGTCACTCACTGGCGCCCATGCTCCCAATAAAACGCCATCAGTTCCGACTTTCATCGCACACCGATCATGACCAACAAAAAATTGCTTGAAAGTAAATCCATCACGGCGTAAAGGTCGTTCCTGTTTCAAATTAATAACCTGCATCTATTTAGCACAAAAAATTTCGCCATAGGATAAGGGTTATTATGTTTCGGTAAAAGCTATACCCTATGGATTTCAAGGTGCATCGCGACGGCAAAGGAGCGAATCCCCGGGAGCATAGATAACGATGTGACCGGGGTGAGTGAGTGCAGCCAACAAAGAGGCAACTTGAAAGATAACGGGTATATCTACCTTAATTGACTGCTTTAATAGATGAACAATACGCCCAACCTGTTTATAATCGGCGGCCTAAACAGAGGTATATAATGACTGCAACAAACTTTTCTGAACTTGAGCTTGATGAACGCCTGCTTGACGCCCTGAATGATAAAGGTTACTCCCGCCCAACAGCAATTCAGGCTGCGGCTATTCCAGCAGCAATGGACGGGCGTGATGTACTAGGATCAGCGCCTACCGGTACCGGCAAAACCGCAGCTTACCTGCTGCCCGCTATGCAACACTTATTAGATTTTCCACGCAAAAAATCTGGGCCGCCACGCATTCTGATCCTGACGCCTACCCGTGAACTGGCTATGCAAGTGGCAGATCAGGCAAAAGAATTCGCTGCGCATACCAATTTGGATATCGCAACCATTACTGGCGGCGTAGCCTATATGAACCACGCAGAAATTTTCAGCGAAAATCAAGATATTGTCGTCGCCACTACAGGCCGTCTGCTGCAATATATCAAGGAAGAAAACTTTGATTGCCGGGCAGTTGAAACACTGATCCTTGATGAAGCCGATCGTATGCTGGATATGGGTTTTGCCAACGATATTGAAACCATAGCGGGTGAAACCCGTTGGCGTAAGCAGACCATGCTGTTCTCTGCGACGTTGGAAGGGGAAGCCATTCGTGATTTTGCTGAACGCTTACTGGAAGATCCAGTTGAGATTGATGCTGAACCATCACGCCGTGAACGCAAAAAAATCCAGCAATTTTACTACCGTGCAGATGATTTTGCACACAAAACAGCCCTGCTTTGCCATTTACTAAAACAACCCGATGTCACTAAATCCATTATTTTTGTTCGCAAACGTGAACGTGTACACGAACTTGTGGATGAATTGCATCAAGCCGGCATTAAAGCCCGGTTCCTTGAAGGGGAAATGGTACAAGCGAAGAGAACAGAAGCGGTTAAACGCCTGAATGATGGCAGTATCACTGTTCTGGTTGCAACGGATGTTGCTGCCCGTGGATTAGATATTGATGATATCAGCCATGTTTTTAATTTCGATTTACCGCGCACTGCCGATGTTTATCTACACCGTATTGGCCGAACAGCTCGTGCAGGTCGCAAAGGTACTGCAATTACCTTAGTGGAAGCGCATGATCATCCTTTATTAGGCAAAATCAGTCGCTATCTGAATGAGCCACTAAAGTCGCGGATGGTTGATGAACTTCGCCCAACAACCAAAACACCAAGTGACAAAGCCCGCAATAAGCCTTCGAAAAAAGTATTGGCTAAACGCAAAGAGAAAAAGAAAGCGGAAGAATCAAAGAAAAAAGTCAAAATACGTCATCGAGATAGCAAAAATATCGGTAAACGCCGTAAACCTTCTGGTAATGGAAAACCAGAAACCCCAGCCAGTAGCGATGCGTAAATCTTTAAACGGGCCGGTTGGCCCGTTAATTATATATAGCTTGGTTTCCTTATTTTACTAAACGTGCTTTTAAACTTCCGGGAGAATAATAAATACCGGAGTGGACAACATTACTATTATGTCCACTTTGATGGGCAGCTACTCTATTTTCTTTATCTAATATTAATAAATGTAATTGTGGATTACGTTCTTGTAACACCAAGGCCAACCAATCCCGCTCCAATAATGATAACGTCGTACATTTTTAATTCTTCCTTATTTATACCTAAATAATATATGGACGCCGACAAAAATTAATTGTGACATCCATTTTTCTAATCTTGAAACCTCTTCACCAAGCACAAAATAACCAGTTGTCAAAACATTTTGCCATTGCTTGAAAATTAGTTCGGACAAATCGATAGCCTGCTCTTGAATATTATTACATTTAATCATGTTATTGCCTTTTAAATTTTTCGAGTGACAGCAGCAAGTGCGATGGCAGTGATTCCAATAACACTGACAATTGCAGTCAATGTTAGTGTTTCAGAATATCCCACCATTGCACCGATGATTCCTGCTCCAAGATAAATGAATGGGTGCGCGCCACTGGTAACAAAAGTATCTACCGCTACAACTTTTCCAAGGTCTTTTTCCGGAGAGAGGGTTTGCATAGCAATGGCCCAACCAGTAAGCCAAGATGCTTCAACAATCCCAACAAACATTGCCCCCAGAATGACCATCCAAGCAAAGCCCCCCATACCCAATAAAAGCATTGCACTACAGAGAAATAAACCACAGATTACGGCAAGTCGTATTAGACGTTGGTGACCAGCAGTCAGTACTGTAATAACAGATCCAATACATGCACCAGCTCCCGAAGCTGCCAGACAAAACCCCCACATCGTATCGCTGAATCGATCACTGATTGCGTATGGAGCGATGACTAAGAAAATAGGGAAACACAACACATTCAGGATCAATGTCGCGATAAATCCGAGTAACAATACAGAGTTACCGGTAATGACTGTGATACCGTTCAATACCTCACGTATAGAGAATTTATCATCGGAACCACGAATCCCTATATCGGGTATCAGGGCAGTAAAAAGAGCTGCTGCGAAAAACGTAATACCATCAACCAATATTCCCCATGCTGGTTCCCACAATATGATCATAACTCCTACTGTGGCAGGAAATACTACTGCCACAAAGTTATCTATAAAATTCATGGCTCCATTTCCTGCCACTAAGGCTTGCTTAGGTAGCAAGTTTACAAGCAGAACTTGAGCGCATGGACGAGAGACGCCAATTCCAATACCAAATATTAAATAGGCAAGTACTAATCCCCACCACGGAGCGTTTAACACAAGTAACATAGTTGCAGCAACTTGCGCCAACCCTCTGGCAGTATCTGTCGCAATGAGAATGTGTTTTGGTGACTTTCTGTCTGCTAGCAGACCTCCAGCGACAGCCCCAATGACCGTCCCTAATCCTACCGCAGCCATGACGACACCAAAAACCTCCCCACTAAGTTTGGCATGAATCAACGCAACAGGAAGGGCAGCTAAACAGACTGCATCACCAATCATTGACAAGCCTTGACCAATAAGCAATTTCCGGAATGATGAGGAGCGTAATGCCTCGGAATAAGGCGATGCTCGTTCAGCGAATGAAGTCATTTGTTTCTCCGCAAATATAGATACGTCCATCTGGACAACAATATCGGTAAACGCCGTAAACCTTCTGGTAATCCAAAATCGTAAGCCCCAGCCAATAGCGATGCGTAAATCTTTAAACGGGCTAGTTGGCCCGTTAATTATAATATGTAGTTTCACATAGTAAGATTATTCTATGAGTAAATAGGCTCTCAGAAAATGTTTTTTTATTTCTTTAAATAATTCATCCGGTATTTTGCTATCCCATTTTTTTCAGTCGATTATTTAATCAATTTATGACGAGATTTATCTCCCATCCCGATTAGAAACCTTTATTAAAATCTGCCCCTCTTGGAAAGTATTGCCTAATTAGCCAGTTTATATTCTCATTTACCCTTTTTCCCAGAGGCATAGGGATTAGAGAAGTGAATATCTGTATTTAATTTTTTGCTAATAATTTCGTGACACACAAACTCTAAACCGTTATTAAAGGCCATTTTTTTGATAGGTATAAAACCTTAACTATATCCGTTATCTTTCAAGTTGCCTCTTTGTTGGCTGCAATGACGTAAAGCCTCCCTTTATGTTTCTTCAAATAACTAACCCTGTTAACTATCCTGATCGAGAGAACAGAGAGTACCCCCAAACCAAGAATACTATTGGTAATAAGAAAAGGCGATCAATTCGCATTTCACGATCATTCAAGGCACTAATCCCGCGCCTGATGAGAAAAGCAAAAAGAATCCAGACCTATATTGGGGTATCTTTAATAATGGTGGTCAGTGACATGTTATTTTCCTTTCATATTTTGTGAGTAAGAAGACTATACTGTAGAAATAGTTTTTTGCTTGTTCCTGTAATGATTTCTTATCACGCCATTAATAACGAAGACGCTCATCCAGACAAGCTTATTATGTGAATCTACCTATAATATTCATAAAATGCGATAAAAACATGGTGATTTGTGAGTTGCCCCTAATGCTCCAACCCACAATTACTGATTTAATTCATTGACCTTTGAATGAAAAATAATGGGCCAAATAGCCCGTTTTTATCTTATTTCAAATAATATCGGCTAACTTGCTGAGCTTTCAGCCAATGATTGACTTTTTCATATTCCGCTTGCATCTCACTGCTCCGCGCTTTTAGCGGTGTGAGATTGAGATACATCTGGAACGTTGATTGTTGCTTGTTTTGCAATTTAGGATCAGCGCCTGACTTCAACAATATCAGCACCAGTTCTGGCGAATTAATTTTGGCTGCAATATGTAACGGAGTATCCCCAATCCGATTAGCCTGATTAGGATTAGCGCCAGCGACCAACAATAATTCAACCTGCATTTTTCTCCCTACCTGAACCGCAACATGTAAAGGTGTCGCTAAGGTTACAGGATGCATAATATTTACATCAGGCGAGACTGATAATAAAGATTTGAGATAATCAGGGCTGCCAATTTTCGCAGCCGTATGTAAAACACTTTCTTGTTGTAAACCAGGTTGAGTAGGATCAGCGCCCTCTTTCAGCAAATTATTAATATCATCCATTCGCTGATTGAATATAGCCCATTGTAACGGAGTTATATTTTCTTCACTCCGCTGACAATCCAGTTCCGATTCAGGCTCAATTACTTCGCCAATTTTCATCGTGCCTCTCTTTAATTATGCGGAAACACTCAGATCAGGTGCATTAAGCATGACTAGAGATTCTTCTTGCGGTTCATCATTTAAAGATGACCACGGTTTGTATATCGTTAATAATTCCAACATCTTTTTAAGAGAATGTGCTTTTAGTCCACGTATCAGATTATGAGGAAACCCTTGATCTGATTCTCCTGAATTATCATTATATTTCAGTAAGATTTTATGTCCTATCGGCTGAGATACCGGCAGTTTCTGTTGTAATACATCAAGCAAATCATGTTCCACAACATAATGACGTACCAATCCATTTTCAGCGATAGCTCTACCCTCTTGGGGTGAAAAACCCAAATTTTTCATCATATTGTCAGAAACACCGGCTGAATTAAATATTACCGCAGGCTTTCCAACTGATAATGCGGCTGTTGCGGCTAATCCCCCTCCCAAAGAGTGCCCGGTAAATAATAAGTTTTCCCCAAATGCCATTCTGGCGGTACGAGCTAAATCAATGGCTTGATGATATTGAGCTTCATCAAATCCAAAACCTTGTCGTAAATTAGTTAATATATCCTTCAAATCATTAGTGCCCACAAAAGCAACTATATAGAGATCATCATTCCGATAAATACCCGCCTGAAAACCCGTTGTTTCATCTCTTAAATTTGCCGGTTCTATTCCTGCCTTTAATAATTCACCATCAGAAAGACGAACATAATCACCTATTCCCATCGTGGTACGTATATAGACATCATCAGAAATTAAGGTCAACATATAATCAATTTCATGAGATTGCTTACCACTAATTTGTTCAGACTTAATTCCTGTGATTGACTTTAAATTAATGTTAATATTCTGCTCATTAATTAATGATTGATAGACTCTATTACTTTGTTTAGTTGTTTCAGAGAGGGAAAAAACTTCTGTGGTCGCTTTTTCAATATTCTGGTCTGGAACAGAAGGCGGTGTAACAATTTGAAGATTATTTAAAACGGGAAAACTTGAATCGACTGATAGATTCATTTCAATTGATAAACTCATAAAATTCCCCTAAAGATAGCTGAAAATAATCGACGATTTAATTAGTTCAATTAATCTATCGGCAGGGAATGCCACAAAGTTAAATAAATGTTTAAAATTTGTTAACACAATTAATCAACTGTGATTCCTCTCTCTGATAACACAGGAATTTCTACCTATTATTTATGCTAAAGAAAGAATCAAGGTGAATTGACCGTTTACAACACGTACCGCTTTGGCTTCATACGACTTCAAACGATCCAGCTTATTTTTAACCACAATCTGGCTTTTATGTATTGAGTACCAGTAATCATTTCTATCCCTAACGCTCACACAATAAACCAAATTATCAATGATTTATCTTAGTTATTGGGCCAAGCCAATATGTCCAATTCCCATATACCCATACAAATGAGGATACTCATTGATTCAGAACAGTTAATTTCATATAGTTACTATAAAACATATTGCTACCTTATGTTTTAAATAAATTTTTACAGCTAACCACAAAACAATTCTTTGGATAAACTTTCAAAAATACTTTACAACATTGAAATAGTTATCAAGAAGTTAGTTTTAGTGTGCATTAAAGGTTTTCCTCTGATTTTGTAATCGGTAAGCTAACATCCATTTGGTAACCATATAAAAAGGATTTGCTATGTCCGCATCTCTCACATGGCACGACGTAATCGGCGACGAGAAAAAACAACCTTATTTTCTCGACACACTAGCCTATGTCGCACAAGAACGTCAGGCAGGTAAAACCATTTATCCGCCACAACAGGATGTATTTAATGCATTCCGTTACACCGAACTGGCTGATATTAAGGTGGTAATACTTGGGCAAGACCCTTACCACGGCCCTAATCAGGCACACGGCCTCTCTTTTTCTGTACAACCGGGTATTCCTGCACCACCTTCATTGGTTAATATGTACAAAGAACTGACATCCGATATACCTGACTTTCAGTATCCAAATCACGGTTGCCTAGTCAGTTGGGCTAAACAAGGGGTGTTATTACTCAATACCGTACTCACCGTAGAACGTGGTAATGCACACTCCCACGCGAATCTGGGGTGGGAAACTTTCACTGATAAAGTCATTGCGGCTATCAACGAGCACCGTTCAGGCGTCGTTTTTCTGCTTTGGGGCTCCCATGCTCAGAAAAAGGGCTACTTTATTGATGCTAATAAACACCATGTTCTCAAAGCGCCTCATCCATCGCCGCTATCTGCCCACAGAGGGTTCTTTGGCTGCAAACACTTTTCAACAGCCAATGCATTGCTAGAAAAACAAGGCATCCCACCAATTAACTGGACACCAGAGTTGCCACAATAAAAGAATGCCGCCCCTGTTGGAGCGGCATTGATACTTATTACTGAACTAAAATTACTTCGATACGGCTACCATTGCCGGGCGCAACAAACGACCATTTAAGGTATACCCTTTCTGCATGACCATCATCACATGATTCGGTTCATGCTGATCGGATTCCATCATGGTCATGGCCTGATGAATTTCAGGATTAAAAGGAATATTTGTGTCGCCAACAACTTCAATACCAAATTTCCCCACAGCCCCAAGGAAAGACTTCAACGTCAGCTCGATGCCTTCAACCATAGGTGCTATTTCGGTATTAGTACGATCTACTGCCTCCAAAGCGCGCTCAAGATTATCAATTACTGGTAACAGTTCATTGGCAAATCTTTCTAACGCAAACTTATGGGCTTTTTCCACATCTTGTTCAGTACGACGACGGATATTTTCAACTTCAGCCTTAGCACGCAAAATGGCATCACGTTCACGCTGTTGCGCCTGCTGGAGCTGTTCTTCCAGCTCTGCGACACGCGGCTCAACAACGCTTTCAGTCTCTGATGTTTCTGCTTTATCCGCACTATTTTGCTGTTCAGATACAACTTCCATATCTTCCGAGACTTGCTCGTCAGGCATTTTTTGTTCTTTACTACTCATGAATATCTCCGCGTATTTGGCATTAATCTCGCTACTTAGCCTATTATGGGGATCTAAACTGGGGATTCAAGGGAACCCACCGTATTGTGAGGATAAAACCTCTTGCTAGCAGGAAATTACAACGATGAATAAAAAATTCAAATGCATAGGTATTGTTGGTCATCCTCGCCATCCAGAAGCACTTGCTACTCATGAGATGCTTTATCATTGGTTAAAATCCAAAGGTTACTCTGTCATTATTGATCGTCAAGTCGCCAAAGACATTGGTTTAAAAAATGCACAAACTGGTGGTCTGACCGAAATTGGTAAACAAGCTGATTTAGCTGTCGTTGTTGGTGGTGACGGCAATATGTTAGGGGCTGCCAGAGTCCTTTCCCGCTATGACATTAAAGTCATTGGCATTAACAGAGGCAATCTGGGTTTTCTGACCGACTTAGATCCTGATAATGCCCTACAGCAACTTTCTGAAGTATTAGATGGCGAATATCGAAACGAACACCGCTTCCTGCTAGAAGCTCAAGTCAGAAGAAACGGCCAAAAACCCCGTATTAGTACCGCGATCAACGAAGTCGTGCTCCATCCAGGGAAAGTGGCGCATATGATTGAATTCGAAGTCTATATCGATGAACGATTTGCCTTTTCCCAACGTTCTGACGGATTGATTATCGCAACGCCGACCGGTTCCACAGCTTACTCGCTTTCCGCGGGTGGGCCAATTCTGACACCGAATCTGGATGCTATCGTCTTGGTACCGATGTTCCCACATACATTGTCTTCCCGGCCATTGGTCATCAGTAGTGAAAGCAGCATCAGGCTGAAATTTTCCCAAAATAGCAATGATTATGAAGTTAGTTGCGATAGCCAAATAGTTCTGCCTATACAGGATGGAGAAGATGTAATTATTAGCCGCAGCAAACAGAAGCTCAATCTCATTCACCCTAAAGACTATAATTACTTCAACACATTAAGTACAAAACTAAGCTGGTCTAAAAAAATGTTCTAAAAAAATTAGGCTTCACTACTTTACTGTATAAAAAACCAGTTTATACTGTATGAAGATACAGAGGTGTTTTTATACACAGGAGAAGTATGATGCTCACCCAGTTAACTATTAGCCATTTTGCCATTGTTCGTGAGCTTGAAATAGACTTCCAGCCAGGTATGACAGCCATCACGGGTGAAACCGGCGCGGGTAAATCCATCGCAATTGATGCATTAGGTTTATGTCTGGGTAATCGTGGCGAGGCCAATATGGTGCGTAGCGGGGCTTCTCGTGCTGATATTTGCGCCCGCTTTTCTCTTTCTGATACGCCTTCTGCTCGTCAATGGTTAGAAGCACACCAACTGGATGACAGTAATGAATGCTTACTACGCCGCACAATAACGTCAGATGGCCGCTCCAGAGGCTTTATTAATGGCACTGCCGTACCAATTTCCCAATTACGTGAACTAGGTACCCACCTTATTCAAATTCATGGTCAACACGCTCACCAATTACTATTGAATAACGGTCACCAAAAACGGCTGCTCGATACTTACGCTAATCAATTCAATCTACAAAATGAAATGAAACAGGCATATCAGCAATGGCACCAAAGCTGTCAGGATCTGGCTCGATTCCAACAACAGGCGCTTGAACGTCAATCTCGTCAACAGTTACTGGAGTATCACTTAAAAGAGCTCAATGAGTTGGCGCCGCAACCAAATGAATATCAGGAACAAGATAATGAATATAAACGGCTAGCAAACCGTGGTCAGTTGCTCTCTGTCAGCCAAACCGCACTCCAGTTACTTAGCGATAACGATGAACAAAATATTATCAGCCTATTGAATTATGCTAAACACGAGCTAGCAGAACTCATCACTATGGACGATAAATTCAATCAGTTACTCACTATGCTGGAAGAAGCATCCATTCAAATTAATGAAGTCAGCGATGAACTCCGCCATTACGGTGATCAACTGGATATGGACCCAAATCGTCTCTTTGAACTGGAACAAAAAATTTCACAACAAATTAGAGTGGCCCGTAAACACCATGTTGCACCGGAAGAACTTCCTTCACTGCATCAACAGTTACTGGAAGAACAACAATTGTTGGCGCAACAAGAAGATGACTGCACCCACCTTAGCGAGCAGGTTAATCAACACCATAAGCAGGCATTGGAAGTCGCAGAAAAATTGCATCTGGTTCGTCAGCAATATGCTAAAGAATTAAGCGAACTCATTACTCACAGTATGCATCAGCTTGCTATGCCTCATGGTCGCTTTACCATTGATGTCTCTTTTGCACCTGAACATCTGAATGCCGACGGTTCAGATAAAGTTGAATTTAACGTCACCACTAACCCCGGTCAGCCACACCAAGCTCTCGCAAAAGTCGCTTCAGGTGGTGAACTTTCCCGTATTGCGCTGGCAATTCAAGTTATAACGGCTAAGAAAATGGAAACTTCCGCCTTGATTTTCGATGAAGTGGATGTCGGTATCAGCGGCCCCACAGCCGCAATTGTCGGCCGTCTGTTACGTGAATTAGGCGAATCTACGCAGGTTATGTGCGTCACCCACTTGCCTCAAGTAGCCGGTTGTGGGCACCAACATTTTTATGTCAGTAAACAGACTGATGGTGAAGAAACTGAAACCCAAATGCAGTTGTTGGATAAAAAAACCAGATTACAAGAGCTGGCGCGGCTTCTCGCAGGCAGTGAAGTGACAAAAAATACCCTGGCAAATGCCAAAGAGCTACTAGCAGCATAATTTGACACAACTTTTGCGTATATTTAGGGTCATAGCTACAGCTTGTAAAGGTTTTCAATCTCGTCAAGGTCTATTATTATCAACACCCTGACTCCTAAAGGAATGTAATTACCATGCGCTGTAAAATGTTGACTGCCGCTGCTGTATCATTTGTCATGCTGACTGCGGGTTGCTCTACGCTGGAACGGGCTGTTTATCGCCCTGACATTAATCAGGGGAACTACCTAACACCTGCTAGTGTATCAAAAATCCACAAGGGAATGACCCAGCAACAGGTAGCTTACACATTAGGAACACCAATGTTACAAGACCCGTTTGGGACTCAAACGTGGTTTTATGTATTTCGTCAACAGCCTGGGCACGAAAAAGTGACTCAGCAAACTCTGACACTGATATTTGACAGTAATGGTGTACTGACTGACATTAAAAACGAAAACTCACTTACCGAAGATCTCCAATAACCAAAGAGATATAAATAGACAGTCAGTCAAAAAAATAGATGGCTGACTGTCTATGGTAATTATTGAGCATTATTTTTAGCCCGCTCAGCACGCTTACGACGCATTTCTTTTGGATCAGCCAATAATGGACGGTAAATTTCCACCCTATCACCCTCTTCCAGAATATCCGTCAACTTGACAGGGCGGCTATAAACTCCGATTTTATTCTTTTGCAGATCAATATCATTACGCAAAGTCAGCAAGCCTGATGCAACTATTGCCTGTTCAACAGTTGCGCCTTGAGCTAATTTCACCGTACGCAGATATTGGCGATCAGGCAATGCATAAACGACTTCAATATTGATATCAGACACGATAAACCTCGCGTGCACGCAGGGTAAAAGCTTGCACCATACTTCCAGCCAATTCCTTAAATATCTTACCGAAAGCCAGTTCAATCAGTTTATTAGTGAATTCAAAATCAAGGTGCAACTCAACTTTACAGGCACTTTCACTCAGTGGTATAAACTGCCAGCCTCCCATCAACTTACGAAACGGCCCGTCTACCAGTTGCATATTGATACTTTGATTATCGGCCAGAATATTCCGGGTAACAAAAGTCTTGCTTATACCCGCTTTTGAAACATCGACTGATGCGGTCATTTCATTACTGCTAACACTCAACACCCGACTACCGACACATCCCGGTAAAAAATCCGGGTAAGAACCGATATCATTGACCAATCTGTACATTTGTTCCACGCTGAATGGTACTAACGCAGAGCGACTAATCTGTGGCATATAATTTCCTGTAAGGCTTAATTGTAGTGAATAATATCACCTATACGTGATCAAAGAAAAACCTGTCAGCGTATAATGCAATAAACACTCATTAATCAGCAAATATGCGCGGGAAAAGATTTCTTTCACCAAAGCATTCAGTATAATGCATACACTATGACAAAGAAAAAAGCACACAAACCCGGTTCGGCAACCATTGCCATGAATAGACGAGCTCGTCACGAATACTTCATTGAAGAAGAATTTGAAGCGGGTCTCTCGTTACAAGGATGGGAAGTCAAATCACTGCGCGCTGGTAAAGCCAACATCAGCGACAGTTACGTTTTGCTCAAAGATGGCGACGCTTATCTTTTTGGCGCCACCATCACCCCGTTAAATGTAGCTTCTTCCCATGTCGTCTGTGATCCAATGCGTTCACGCAAACTCTTACTTAATCAGCGCGAACTTGACTCATTATATGGTCGAGTCAATCGTGAAGGTTATACCGTTGTTGCCTTATCTCTCTATTGGAAAAACGCCTGGTGCAAGGTCAAAATTGGCGTAGCAAAGGGTAAAAAGGCACACGACAAACGTTCGGACATTAAAGAACGTGAATGGAAATTAGACAAAGCACGTATTATGAAGAATGCTGGGCGATAAATTCTGGCATTATAGTTTAGTATTCTGATATACTTGCTTTTAAGACACTTGGGGCTGATTCTGGATTCGACGGGATTCGCGAAACCCAAGGTGCATGCCGAGGGGCGGTTGGCCTCGTAAAAAGCCGCAAAAAAATAGTCGCAAACGACGAAAAATACGCACTGGCAGCTTAATAACCTGCGCAGAGCCCTCTCTCCCTAGCCTCCGCTCTTAGGACGGGGATCAAGAGAGGTCAAACCCAAAAGAGATCGCGTGGATGCCTTGCCTGGGGTTGAAGCGTTAAACCTAATCAGGCTAGTTTGTTAGTGGCGTGTCTATCCGCAGCTGGCAAGCGAATGTAAAGATTAGACTAAGCATGTAGTACCAAGGATGTAGGAATTTCGGACGCGGGTTCAACTCCCGCCAGCTCCACCAAATTAGTAGGGACAGTGATAGGACAACAGCTTTAAAAACAGCGAGTTAGCAAAGTTGATTGGACACTGACCGGACGATGAAGGGACACAAAAGAATACGCAAAGGAGCCGCGGAGCTTTTGGAAAAACCAACCATAATTAGGTTGGTTTTTTTATGCCCGTAGCACAGCAACCAACTCCTCACAGTCAGGTGTTAATACTATACTCATTAAAAGGGCCAACACCTCTATTATAATGCAAAATGCTCCATCGGATCTCTGCCTCATAGGACATTATTTATAAATCCAGCACCTGATACCACCAGCTTTTGATGCACACATGTAACTCAACTTCATATAACAATCGCCTTAGTGATCGGTATTTCTGGTGTGGCATATCCTATGTTCATGGAGTTCGGTTTGTGCCACTTAAGCGGTCATTTTATTTACCAATGTCACCCTATCGGCGAAATGTCTATACTATGATGTGTCGATAAACAGTTTATATTTGTGGAGTAATTTTGAAACGTATACCGCCAGAATTGTTTAAGTCTGAGATGAAACGAAAAGGCTGGACGCGCCGCGAACTGGCTATACGGTGGGGCAAATCAGAAACATGGATCAGCAAAATAGTGAATAATATAGAACGGGATCAACACTGGAATGATGCCCTCAATGGACTACCTGAAAAAGAAAAGTCTAGGTAAACTATAGGTCACATTTTTATTGCAGAAAGGTGACCTATAGTTCATAATTCAACATTGAGAGACTATTTTCACTAACGCAGAGCTACCGGGCGGGCACCCGATAACCCTGCTTACCACAACTAACTATATGAGGTAGTTAATTATGGCTAAATGCGATAATAAAACAATTCGCCGAATTTCCCAAGCCGAACGTTTTGGCAAGGTAGCTAAAAACGGCATTTCTTTAAAAGGAAAATGGTTACAGGAGGCCGGATTTACCTTCGGAATGCCACTAAAGATCCGGGTGATGCCGGACTGTATTGTTATTACCGCCCAGAACACCCAGGAACTCTGGCAATGCCTGGAAGGACTGAGTATTGAGCCATTTAACCCCAATGCTGCTATTGACTGGATTAAGTATTATCCTGGTGGGTTGATGATTATCTAATAGACTAAAGCATAAATGGACTACACCTTTAAATGTTGGATGGTTATCCAACATTTTGAGGACGATTCAATCAGAGTAGTGCAGAAAAACCACATTTGATTAGACTTATCTAGCTATTGGGGGTCGGTTCAATTGGCCCTGATTCCATTATTCTAAGGGTTTTTCGGGCCAGTTAATATCTGACGCTGAATTAACATCAACGCGGTTCAATAATACTCTATATTTTTTTAACTCTGCTAACAGCGATTTTTCCTCATCACTCGACATCCCCAAATCTACAGCATCTTGTAACGGAGCGATCTGTTTACTTACAGTGAGCATAAGTTGCTGTTTCTTATGTTCTGATTGTTGCTGCTGTTCCCGTCTGAGCTTTATTTTATCACTTTCTGATATTATCCACTTTTCACTATCCCATTTGTGGTAAACAGATGGCGCTTGTTTTGTAAGAATTGGATAACCGTCTTTATCACTGACGATAGCAAAACCGCGTGATTGACCGTCAAGTAATTCATTGTGTTTTTCTGCTGTTATTTCAACACACTCTTCATGAGCTTCATTATAAAAAACACATTCTTTTCTGGAAAAATAGACCATTTATACCCCCCAAAATAATATATGTACAACTTTGCCTGGATTCTCATCATTGTTGGGAGTGCCTGCTTGATATTCAAATGTCGATAGTGTTGCATTACGTACTAATGTGTGACCAGTTGATGTATTGATACTCGACATGCTTGCAATATAGCCAAAAAGCTTATTTTTAAAAGAAATTGGATAATTTACCTTTATCCATGATTGTTGAGCTGATGGGACTTTAACCCATTGAATAATTATCCCCGTATCTCCACATTGCCACCAGCCATTTTCGGATTTTATAGCTGTATTTTGTAATGCAAGAGTACCACTTTTCTCAGGCGTTAATATATTGTAACGCCGCTGATTTTTGGGATCGTCAGAATAGATATGCAACAATTTCCCTTCAGAACCGTTAATTCCCAATACATACCCATCTTTCGATTTGAAACGCAATTTAGGAAAAGGAGTTTTACTGTCAATCAGTAAACTGCCAACAGTTGCGGTTTTATTGCTAGAAATACGCAAGAAAGTATTATCGCTCTCAGATTTAGCATAACTTCCCACATCGTCAGCATTCAAACTAATATCCCCAGCCAACGGCTTCCCGTTAATTTTCCGACTACTCGGCACGGCACTTTTCGCCAATTCTACCGTTTCCGATAAACCGATATTTTTTACAAATTCAGTTTTATTGAAGATGTCAGCGCCATTTTGATTTTTAGCGAGTTTACTATTTGCATTATCATTTACATCGGAAGCAAGTTTCTGAGTTGCTGCAAGTATATTACTGTTGCCTGTCTTGTCAGTAAGCTGAATAATTCCTTTTTGGGCTAATGTAGCATCGGGAATAAAATCTTGAGTTGCAAGCTCTCCCAGTCCTAAATTATTACGCGCTGTCGCTTTGTTATTAATATCAGATAAGTTATTGGCTTTCTGTAGAAATAACCCGTTAGGATCTGCTAACAGATTTTTCCAACCGGAAGCTAATGTACTATCCGGATCTGTATTGTTATCTTCTACCCCATTCCACCAAATTTTACTTCCATCATAACTGGCAACAATAGCCCCTTTAGGATAACCATCAGTGGCAGCGCTAAAATCAGCATCATACGAATACAGGCCACCAGACATTGAATAACGTATTGCGGCAGTAATATCATTCAATATCCCGTTCATATCCTTGCCAGATGGGGGAATTCCACCAGCAGATATTGCTGTCATCGTTAACGGGGGAAAACCGCTCTGATATGTAGCTATGCCTTTCGCCAAACTATTTTCAGTAGACTTTGTTGCAATTTCGTTATAATTCCCATCTTTTGCGAACGGAACAGTAATAAGAATAGGCTTTTCAGTTGATTTCACTTGTTGGTATCCTTTGAACGATTGAGACACTAACACCTGCCGGATATGGCAGCGCTCCTGATGTTTGAACAATTGCTAATTCTGCTGTTGATAGCTGAAATTCAAATACATAACTCATCTTCATATTTCCATCATCAGTGATATATGCGCGTCCGCTATCGCTAAACATATAAACAAGCATTCTGTTGATGTTTGGTATAGTGCAATCAGATATATTTGACATGGCTTTCATCATAATCAGCTTTCGATACATCTGATCTGATAGTTCAATAGTTTTTGTTTTTGATTCCCCGGCGTAAAATGGCGCCTGGTCAAATGGATTTGGATCTGTTGTTGTCGGGACGCCCAGCAAAGCTTCACCAAAGCCCAAATATTTTGCATTTTCATTAACAGTCAGCTGCCTGCTAACATTCACTATTTTTCCCCACACATCCAGCCCATACGTGTTTGCCGTGTCAATATTCCAAATCAGGTCGTAAAATGTATTAATAAATTCATTAGAGGAAACAGCAGCATTGAAACTTCGAATAAGTGAGTTGAGTTTTGGGCTAGCGGCATACTGAGCAAGAATAGTTGCTTCCACATTTTCCATTTATGAACCTACTAATTTCACGAATATATTATCTGTGTCAAGCGTTGGGATTTCATCAATACCAAAACTAATTGATGTTGAATAAGTAGTACCGTCACGGCTAAGTGTAATGCTGTAAATATCAACACTTGATGTATCTATGTTATAAACGCCTGAATAATATCTACCAGCAAATAATGTAGATGCTATTCTTGCTCGCATTCCACCATCTTCACCGTTAAATGCTTGCGCTATAGCTGATTTAACTTGCGTTTCAATATCAGCAGGAAGGTAATCGCTATCAGCAAGTGAGACGTCAACATAAACACGAATGGGCGTCGGTATCACATATTTAATTTCATATTCAGGGTAAGGCTGAACATAGTTTTCATCATCCACAATTGTGTGAGTTGTATTCCCGTTCGTAGGAATACCTGGAGGCTTTTTCTTCCATATTGCTCTAGCGACATCCTCAGTCTTTCCCCCATACACAGCAATATAAAGAGAGTTCGGCGCTATTTTGTATTTTGATACCCCGACTGTTTTTACTACCGAAGTATCATTTGAAATAACGTATGAGTCTGCTACCCCATTTACTTCTAATATTGCCGCATAAATGGCATGTAATGAGTTTGTCGCATTTTTAGCAACAGATTGTTTACGACGATACTCAAAATTAGCACGAGTTTCCTCATCTGTGCCAGGTACGCCAGCACTCGCATTACTGATACCAGACCAGCCTGGTACCGAGCTATAAATCGTGTTCAAATCATCAATTTGACATGCTAACGGCCCTGTTGTTGAGTTTTGGAAAACAACATCAACAGAGCCGCTGTCAGGGATCTTAGCCTCTGTTATTGAATGATAAAGATACCCTTTTTTATCTTGAGCAATACTACCAATTGGAATAACTGTATTAACGAACCCAGTGCATATTGCTGCTACCGTTGTTCCCGATGCTGGAATTCGGTCTAAAAAATAAATCCGCCCAATGGCATCTTGGAAACGTCCGGTTGCATAATCCGGGTTAATTTGATTGACGATAGCAAGTAACTGATCGTTCTTGTCAGCAATGATAGCCGCATCACTCATTGCCATTTGACCCTGCGGTGTTGTTAAACTGGTACTCATTGCACCGCCCATTGCTATAGCCAAATCATTTAGCCGCCCATTTAAAATATCAACTTCGTCGGGTACAGTTAAACCCGTCTTTGTAAATGTTACGCTAGGAACACTTGTTGTCAGTACTACAGAGTTAGCCATCAGAAATTTACCACCGCTGATTGATTATTCGTGTCCGTTATTGTCATCGTGCCCACAATAGTTCTTTCGTCCCCGCTTATAGCTTTACAAATGGCAGACTGAACATAAGGTAACTTCATTGCTTCTTGTTGCATTTTGCTGTTAATTAATTGAATTCCGGGCCAATGACCAAGAATGTGCTGATAATAAGGAAGACCTAATGTTGTGTCGTACCAACACTCTCCCAGATATGTACTACAGGCACAAGCGACATCCTGAGCCACAGCATAAGGGTTATCAGTAATAGAGATATTTCCAGAATCATCTAACGTTAAATCCCATGATTTGATATCAAGAAGAAATGAGCGAGTTTGCATTTTCGATCCTTATAGAAATAAAAAAACCGCAATTAAGCGGCCAAATATGAAAAAACCCGTACTAGACGGGTTTAGTTATTATCTCTGAAATCCTGAGCTATTCTTGCTAGATAACTCATTATATTGGGATTCCTAGCTTTTCCATGAGCATCAGGATGCATTATCGCCAATAAGGAATATTTGTTTTCTTCCAAGAGGCCTTGAACATATACCAGACAAGCATCGTTTTCTGGGCTATTTGATTTACACGTTCTATAATACTGAACCCTGTTTTTAGGAAATGAATCAGGCGGAAAACAAAGATGAATATGCATCATACATGATTTATATGCTGCTTCTGGCTGAGTGTAAGCAACATCCCTACCAAAATAATCAGGGACTTCTCCAGTTTCTTTATAGTGTTTGAAATCTTGCAGAATAGCCTGTTCAAGATCTGGATGCTTTAGAAAGACGTCATCAAAAAAATCTTTCCTCGTGTACTCGTTTATTGATACGTCCACTTGTTCCATTTATCACCCAGTAAATGAAAAATTCCCAGACTCAATCTTTTTGGTTGTATAGGCAGCTAACTCTGATAGAGCAGCTTTATTTATATCGCTTTTATAAATATTAGGCAAAGTAAATAATTGACGAGAAAAATCATTAAGACGAGTTATCTCAAATCTGGCCTTTGCTATAGATCTCAGATACATCCTCATTTCTTGTTTTTCTTCATCAGGTCGATCTTGCTTCAACATAGCTTTGAGCCCCTGCTCAAATCCTCTTATTGTGGTTTCGCAAGCCTTATTAATTTCTATGTCGTTTTGAAGCATAATACCACGGACTTGACTTTCATCAAGGCTTAAAAGATTTAAATAATATTGGCTAATTTCATTAGCTAATGAATCAACAATCTCTCTTCTTTCTTGGTATTGAGCTTTCAAATCATCCAGACTACAGATAGTTTCACCTACTTTAAAACTAAGCATACTACAACCGTCCCTCGAATCCACATAACCAGCAGCAAATGAAGGAACCGACAACACTCCTCCAAATAAAACTACGGCTAAACAACTCCTTAGTGATAGATTCATGACGTTCTGCCTTATCAAATAGTTTGTTATAGTGAGTCACAAACAGTCATAATGTGTCACTATGTACCATATTAAACCACTATTCTTAACCTTACAACCACGCAGTAAATGACAATTAGCTACCTATGTAAGCCTTATTCCAGAAGATAACGACACGTTAAAAGCAAAATTTAGAAAAATAGCACCACATTGACATCACTTTGTCATGAGTGCCATACATCTAATGAAAATACTCAACAATATTGTACTGTAAACCGAAGATGGCTTGACTGGGGTTTATAGGTTTCTGAATCATTCGATGCTATAGTTTTCCCGCTACTTTTAACGTATTGCAGCCCGGAAGATAATGTTTTGGATTAACGGTACATAGTTACTAAAAAGCGTATTCCCCCTTCACCCTGCGATAACATTGCTCCATCACGGTTCTCATAGTAATACTGGATAACATTCATTAATTGTTGCTCGCTTAGCATCTTTTCCTTGATTTACATCATTTTCCCTTTGAGCTTTATATACCTGACCTCCAGTCGAGTAACTCTCTGTTCGTAACGGGACTTCTTCCGAGAGGGTAGAAGAGTCTATAATAGTTAAGCCCCGCATTCGCGGCATACTGCTGGAATATAGACTGGGACATACACATAGCAAAGATCTTCTCCTAAATACGCTGACAAAAAAGCCCCGTGACAATAATATTTGATGTTAGATTTCTACACATATTTTTATTCCGGTTTGTTGGTTTTTGAACCTCCAGATTTTACACCGCCATGAACGTGCGATGAAAGTTTAATCCCATCTCCTGTAATTTCACCTTTCGCTGTTACGGTTCCACCGAATGTTGCATTTCCACCGTTACCGCCACCACCTTGAATAACCGCACCATTTAATATAATAGATGGTGAGTTCATTGTGATTGAATTTGACGAAGTAATTTCCGTTGTCAGTGCGACTACGTTAATTTTATTCGGTGAGACAATATTTATCTGATTATCTACGAATTCAACATATTGTTGTGGTTCTGCGTTTAAAACTCCACCCAGGTAAATTGCGTCTGAATAATTGTGTGTTCTTTTTGAACCCGGCAATGCCGGTGCTTTTGTTGCTATGACGCTGCTAATGTCGCGATCACAAATAGCGATTAGTCCAATATCTCCCACAACCGGGTTCATAATGACAGCACTGTTACCACGCTGGAGGCGAAATACTGGAACATTATAGATTATTCCATTCTCGATTTTTCTCCCGGTTCCCGTCATATTATGTACCATCGGCTTGACATCTACGGTTTTCCCATTCGATTTAATGATAAGACCCAAAGTGATAAAAACATGCTGACTGAGAAATTGCCTCATAACAAAATCAAAGGTATTCGCCTCACTATAAAAATCAGCTGGCTTTGTTGTTAATTTTGGCATTGTTTTCACCCTCCTCTTTTACCGGAGTGCTGTTAAATGATGTGTGCCACTGACCACCATCAAGCCAGGATGTGAGATAGTGCTCCGCCCCTGTTATCAGATAAGTGCCGCTAGCGTTCGGTAAAGAGGTTTCTATTTGTATCTTACGACCTAAAATAATTTCATTACTGAAAAGGGTAGTTGCTGTTATTCCCACGCCAGTAAATATGGGATAGCCAATCAACCCATATTTGGAAGACGTAAATAACAATTTTTCAACTTTCGGTTGACCATGCGGCCAAATAGTCACTTTATCAATCCCGAAGTCAGTATCTATATCTAACGCATTTGCGGCTTGCTGGATTTGATTAACAACATTTCCAGTAAAATTAGGATTTGAGATAACACCTTTGGCGCCATAATTTTCAACCGTTAGATCGGCTTTTTTAGCCATTGCAGTAATAATATCGACAATATCCACATCTCCCGATGCCGTGAACGGTTCAACTTCCTTTGCTCTTAGGCCAAACATCACACTGGCTGTTATCGTCAGGGGGGCATCAGGTAACTGATTAAAATCTGCATAAGCATCACTGATAAAACCCTCGAATATGGCATTACCATCCGCCCATACACGCATTAAGTTGAATTTTGCACTACCAATCCAGATCCCGCGATAGCTCAACGTTGCCATTTGACTGGTTGTTAACCCCCAGATTTGTAATGTTATTTGTGTCCCTGATATGCCGCCCCACGCCGCTATGTTGACATAAGCGCGTGCATTTTCGATAGTCAGTATATTGTTACCGCTATCATCAAATGTCTTGCCGTCAACTAGCTGAAATTCAACGTTGATATTGCGTTGCTTGTACGTCATGGAGTCACCTCTCTTGGGAAAAGGTAATATAATTTGTAGCGCTGCCCTAACCCTTCCCAAAGGGGATCAGATGAACCATCCAGATCAGCAAAAAACAACTCACCCTAGAATCGTAAATAACTGTAACGAACCATTTTATTGCAGTTGAGACACACAACTCCCTGCAATACAGGTTTATCATTTACGGTTAAGTCCATATATAAACCGGTGCTACGTTGATTGAGACGTATCATGCATGACTGCTCATTCAATGCCACCGTGAACTCCTGAGCCTTGGCCGCCCTGAGCGCTATTTCAATCACGTCAATTTCCTCGATAACTCTTCTACTGCATCATTGAGATGATTAGTGGCACTCAATACAGAATCATTTAACGGACCGGTAATCGTTTCTGTCGCACGCTGGAAACCGGATGAAACTTTATCGGCAACTTGTGTTGCAGCACTGGAAACCGATTTTTTTAATCCAGTCAGGGCTTTTTTGACATCAGATAATGTGGCGTGTTTTGTTGCACCCGTTTTTTGTTCAGTGTTTTTGCTTGGACCTTTAGCCGTCTCATTCTTTGTTGTATTTGACTTATTAGCAACATTGCTGCTCATCGTTACTTCTGCAATGTCTTGCACGGCTTGGAAAACTGCGATCACAATCAGCAATGTGACGCCGTTATCCTGCTTTATCCGATAATCGTACTTAATCAAATCGTAACTTGTGTAAGTGGTATCAGGGGTTTCAATATCGTAAATTTCGGCACTGGATACCATCTTATTCAGTGTCTCCAGGACATCAGAACGGGACGTTAACGTGAGATTTGTCAGATTAGGCATAGAACCAGAAAAGCCGGTCCATCCTTCAAATGAAAATGTCACATGAACTTCACCGGGCCGCTGCACTTTGTTGTACGATGTGTAGCCACCTTTCTCTATCGGTGCAGTGGTGATAGATGCCTCTCGTGTGACTTCTACTGCAATGAATGAAGTGGGTGTAAACGGCTTATCACCAACGTTCTGTCCAGATGCATAATAAATACCATACCCTGGGGATATCATACTGTTAACAGCAGACAGCAGATTGCCGCTACGGAACGCGCTAAGTACCGTTGTTTGATTGAGAGAAAATGCCATTATCCGGTTACCCCCGTTGAATAGCTTGTTGCCAGCGTTGATCCACCTATTTTCTGTCGGGCATCGTCAACCACGCCTTTTACATTGTTAGCGTTAGAGCTGACTTGAATAGTTCCGATATGGTAACTCTCAGAAACAGAGGAGGTTCGGTTGTTATTTACCGTATTCGAATAACGTTGTGCCGCCACATGAGCGCCAGGTTGCGGCATATTCGCCAAGACTTTTGGAATATAATCGCGGGTTTCTTTTGGTGCAGCACTCAGTCCTTTACGAAGAACATTTCCCTGTCCCCAGTTATAAGCCGCCAGCGCTTTACTCAAATCGCCATCAAACATTCTCATTAGCTGAGATAAATATTTTGCCGCAGCCTCCGAAGATTTCACCGGATCAAAGACGTCATCATCCTTTAACCCAAAATTTCTAGCTGTACCTGGCATAAATTGAAATAAGCCCCTGGCACCTGCTTTGGATACAGCATACTGATTACCTCCCGATTCCGTCATGGCAACACTACGTAACAAACCCTCCGGTAACCCGAACTGCTGCTCAAGCTGCGCTAATTTCGGTGATAGCCAACCCAGTAATTTCATGCCGGTAGTATTTGACGTATTATCAAAGGATGACATTTCATCTGTCACAGCTTGAGGGATCAACAAATCAATTAACTGATTAATTGAATCGGTCAGCTTATCTAACGCGGTTTTTAACCAATTATTGCTGTATTCCAGCCGCTGCTGTCGTTCATCTTCTGCCCGAATAATCCGGTCGTTTTCGCTGCGTTTTTCTTCCTCTTTGACTTCTTTAACTACAGTCTTATCTGGCTTAGAGGCTTTGCCCTCCAGTTTTGCCTGATAAGCTTCATATTCTTTTTTACTAAAAAAAGGCGTCCAGTCGCTTGCCAGATAAACCCCATACGAATCCAGTGTATTTTTGGTCTCCTCTCCGACAATCGAAGTCGCGACTGACTCTACAGGATCATATAACGCATACCCGATAGCGCCATATATCCCAGCTTTCCCTATAGCCCCTTTGCCTAGCAATCCGCCGCCACCTTTCCCCATTTTCAGCATGGATAAAGCCGCGCGATAAATTCCCCATAGCCATCCCGCAAACTTCAACCCAATCAGACCAATGATGACATTACTCCAACCGCCTACCGCATCCGCAGCCTGATTAGCGACTGAAATAATAAAACTCATCTTATCGAGAAAACCGCTGACCGCTTTTTTAATCTCTTCCGGATGCTTATTCATCCAATCGGCTAAATCCTTCAGCCAGATATTGAATTGATTGATGTATGGCAAAAGGGCATTAAACAGAATGTAGCCTGTTTTCTCAAAACTCTGGCTTATCTCTGCCCACTGTTCACGGAAACGACGCGCGGCGGCAACAGATTTATCATCTACACCTGAATTGGCTGTAAATTTATCCACATCTTTGAGTGCATGACCGGATGAGAACCACTGCTGCGCGGCGTAACCGAATCCCAGTTCACCGCCATAAGCTTGTTGTTGATCTTTATTGAGCTTAGGAAAAACACCGGTCAGCTTGCGCATGATGGATTCGGTACTTTCTGAGGTAATATCAATATCCACACCCGCTTGTGACGCCGTTTTTAACAGCGTCTCAAGCGCCGGATCAAGCGCAACACCTGATTTTAACCGGGCTTTGGCATCATTAATGCGTGAAAATGCCCCGACAATCTCATTTGCGCTCACCCCGAATGCTTGACCCGCTTTTGTCCAGCCATCAAGCGCCTTAGCCGACATGCCGAATGCATCAGCAGCAGTACTTAACTGATTGAGATTGCCGGTAAAGCTGGCCACAAAACTTTTCAGTCCACCGAGTGAGACCGTAACACCCGCCAAAGCCAGGATTTGACCCTTTATGCTGGAAAAGAAAGAGGCGGCTTTCTTTCCTGCCGTCTCCATTTCTTTTGCCACTTTTTCAGTTTTCTTGCCGGTTTTGTCTAATGATTTACTGGTTTTCTTTTCGCCATCATTAAACGAGTCAACCAGTTTTTGCATCACCTGAGCCAAACCACCGATCCCGGCAATCACCGCAGCTTCACCTGCGCTAAATTCAGCCGCGTCCAGTCCCAGCGTTATAACAAGTTCATCTATAATGTTTGCCATCAGTTTTTACCCTGCTGTAAAACGTAAGCATTGTGATTATCGACCTGAATAATCTCGATTAACTGCCAAAGGTCCTCCACACCATAAACTGTATCCAGCTCATGGAGTGTCGCTTTTCCTGACGAGATAACGGTCGCTATTGTGCCTGGGACATTTGTATAACTGACGATACCGAATGGCTTTGAGATACTGGAATAGCGCGGTGGGATTACGATTGGTCGGCGGTTTTGAAAAAATCCACGTGTAACTTAAGCACCTCTGCACGCAATTTCAGCCGGGTAACAATTTCTTCAATGTCACTGTCGATCAGTTCACGTTTGATTTTTTTATCTGCCGGATTCGGGACCATCTGTACACAACCCATCAATTCATCAAGTAATGGCCTGGCTTCATCAGGAGCAATGCGAGAAATTGCTTTCAGTCCAACCACCGCTAATGCAGCCATGCCTAAATCCCGAAAATTATCGGGGATATCCAACCCTTCTCGCCCCATTGCCATCAATGCACGAATAGCCCACCATTCAGCCTGTGAAGCAGGCATTTCCTGAATGTAAAAAAGCTTTCCTTTGTCGCGATTATCATCATTCATAGTGATGAAGGTTTCTTTACGTGCCATTAGCTATATGCCTCACCTGTTATTGATTCCCACTCAATGACGGCCTGTGCCGCTTGTAAAACCTTTCCTGCGTCCGGCATGGTTTTCCATTGCTTCAGAACGCCGTTCACCAATGTGTATTTACGCCCGATAGCCGGAAGAATAACCGTCGCATTACATCTGAACACAGCGACGCTAGTACGTGATGTCGTCGCCCAGGTATCAAAAATGGTGCGACTTTCCGAATCAGGCATAATATGGATCGTCTGATTGATATTTCCGTAGATAAAACCCGCTGACAGTTTACCGTCCGCCCCACGTACCGTTTCAGCCAAATCTAACGCCTCAGTTTCGAAAATGTTATCTGCCGCAAATCCCTGTAATTGCACACCAGACGGATATAAATTAGTAACTGTCAGGGTAATTACCGCATCAGCAGAAGTGATTGTGTCTGACATTATTGAACCTCCGTAGATGCCATTTCGAATTTCTGAATACTGCCACCGTCGCAATACCACAGTGTACAGCTTGGACTGGTGCGATTTGCACGCATAGAGGCAGACATTTCCCCGATATACAAGTAATAACCCTTCGCGATTATTGACGTTGAAACATCAGTTCCCACGGCGTTAATAATTTCCAGCTTTTGTGCAGCCAATAATGTTACACCTGATCGGATACCGCCCCACAACTTAAACCGCTGGATAACATCACTCATTGAGGCTTCCACCAGCGCACGGCCAGCCGTGTTATAAGGGATAGTCTTGTTGGATTTGAACAAGGCAATAACCGCACCCTGCAAATTCGCATTCAGCCAGATTTGGCCACAGAAGGAATCTAACCACTTAAAATCACCGGTTATTGTGCCATCAGCCCAATAATTTTCGGTGATGTTATTGGCGGCATAATTGCCATAGAAGTTATATCCATTAGCAATCAATGCATCATAAACATCAGAATCGATCACATCAGGACTGAGGCCGTTCAATTCTCTGAATTTGAATGGAACACGCCCCTCCGTTCGCTCAAAATCCAGCACTGCCGCATACCCCAATACCGCTGCCGGTTTAGTATGATCAGAGCAAAAAACAGGAACGACACTCCCGTAGCGGTTAATACTAATAATTTTATGGGCGATAGTTTCCTGGCTGCCTTTCACTTTTGCCGTGCTGCTTGTTGTCCAGGCAACATAGAAATAGCGATATGCCTGACTACTAGCCCACGCGGATAATGCAAGATGCTGTTCATCTGTACATTCAAATACCGTCGTAAAACCGGCCCATTGCTGAGACTGCGTTTTAATCACGGCAAATAGATCAGGAACCGCCGACACCGTAGCCCCCTGAGAAACCGTTGCCCCTAATGCGCCAGTGAACTTAAGAGCCTCGGCCCCATCACCAGTACCATAGGTGATACTTGTATCTTCCGGTTTAATGCTGCCAGAGGCAACATTGATGATGAAAGCTTTACGGGTGGTATCGAACACAACCGTTACTGCCTTACCAATTGCTGTTTCAATGCTCTTTGCTGCATCCGCAAAGGATTTAACCCCATCAAGATTGATTGCGGCATTTATTGCTGCACCATTGATATTGAGTTTCAACGTACCGGACATTTTTTGCAGATCGGTAATGGCTACCCCATTAAAAGAACCTGAACGTAACCAGGCCGATACTGCCGCTCGATTAAATCGCGAAAACAGTAATTGGCCGGGTGTCTTTGTACAGTTGTTGTACCCTGAAAAATAAATAGCCGCCATGCTATATTCTTCGGATGCACCACCGAAATATGCCGCCACATCTTCTTTAGTCGAGAATGACAACACCGCGCCAACGGATGCATATATATTATCTGTCAGTAATAATCCATTGAGATCAACAGCATTACCCGCTGCCGACAGCACCCCCGGATTAACTCTCACGTCTTTACTGATTGGAATTGCCATGAATAGACTCCACTGTTTTAGTGTTCAGCGTAATACTGTCGAAAAATAGTTGTTCTGTTGTCACAACGGGGTCGATTTGAGCAGTAAATTCAAATGTCCAACGCGACTCATATTGCTGTTCACCATTAATCATCGTCGTCTGAATCGGATCGCTGGCATAAAGCGGTGCCATATCGATACCTGATCTCTTGAATAGCTCACTCGCATATTCAGTACGCACCGTCGTTGCAATAATGTGAGCATCCTCATGAGCGAACTGGCCGTAACAATCGATTTGACATGTCCAGCGTGTCGTCCGAGTGATTAGACTTTCCCCCATGCCTGCCACTGTTGGGGCGTTATAGTTCATTACACCTGTTGATAAACCAGTGCTGTTCAATGGCGTCATAACAATAAAATCACTATCCGGCATCGGTGAGCGATTTACCTGAGACAAAATAACGCTACGTTCAGGTATTAAGGCCATTAAAAAACCGCGTAATGCGGTTGTTATATCGTCTTGCGTTACACTTATCGTTGTCACTATTGTTCCCCACGCTGCAATGTAACAGCGAATTTGCACCAATCCGGCCACGCTTCCAAAATCTGCACTATCAACCACACTTCACCATTAATAATCAGCAGATCACCCCCTTGCTGCCTGGGGCGGTTGACGGCATTAAAATTGCCATTCACATAAGCTGCTTTGAGTATGCCCTGAATATTCAAACCATTCGTATGTTGCAGATCAGTAAAAGTCAGTGGCTGGATTTGTGCGGTAACGGGTGTTGTGATGTATTTCGGGATTTGCTTGCCACTGGGTGCTATATCATATCCCGCACTTACCCGTATCTCCCCAGGTGAGTGCGGATTAACAACCCCGACAGCACCAGATGCAATATTGTGCAGGTTCATTCATTCCCCTCATCAACCACATAATCAACACTGTTCAGCATATGTTTGGTGTGACGTAACGGCGCATCAAATCCCTTTTTAGCTATAGTGGATTTTTCATTAGCCGGTGAAGTGAAAGAACGAATGGATTGCTGAATTTGCCCCTTAATAACTTCCCCGGTCATTCGTAATGCCACATCTCCGCTCATATCATTATCCCTCAGACACTGTGCGACAATATCACCCCATTCATTAGCATGTTCGTTGATAGTGTTACGAAAAAACGGACGGGGCCGCCTGTTACAACCCGGATCACCGATCTCATTACTGATTGCCACCATTGCAACCGAAATGCCATCGGGATAAGTCGCATCTTTGAAAAAACCAGCACGCAATTTTTTGCCTTCACCTACTTTTTTAGCTAATTGCTTTAAGTAGCGTTTTGCTGCATCACCACCCTTGATACTGCTCGACATTAGCGCCTCCATTGAGTCCGTGGATAGTAATATGACGGATAGTGAGAGGGAGAGCTGCCGGGGATGTAACGCATAGTTCTGTATTGCGCTGTTGCCTGCCAGTACATAGCCCCGTATTTTGTCTGCAAGAACCAAGCAGCACGTTCACTCACAGCGCCCATATCAGCCGAAACGGAAACAGATCCCTCGCTTGCGCTGCTAACCCGCCCCACGAGCGGATTGGCCGTTGCTCCGCTAACAGATAAACGATTAAGTTCGGCAATATGAGCAACAAGCATATTCAGTAACATTGCGCGTAGCTCAAGCTCACTAACTGGGCTTTGGGCCGTATTGTTAAGATAGAGTGTTGCTTCAATAAAATAGGCATCCAGCAGAACATCACTGACAGAAGAAAACTCTGGGTAACGAATGCGAAACTTCACGACATCAAAAACAACAACAAAGCCCATTAGCTTAATCCTCTTCTTTTCGCTGCTCGATATTCTTACCCGGTTTTTTGGGGTCGATAGGCTCCAACCCGTTCTTTAACTCGGCTTTTTCCTCAGCTTCCGTCCGGGCCTCTTTGAGCTTTTCCTGAGCAAAAATAAGCCCATTTTTGACTAATTTCGTATCGGCATGGAGTTCCAGATATTTGTCAAAAAATGCTTTATCAACATCATATGTCAGTCCATAACCACCAATAATTGTTGATGAATTTATCCCGTTTAGCGTCACGCGATTCTCATCAATTTCAATCATTAACCCGTGGGGCAATTTACACCCCACAATGACTGTCGCCATTTAAACCCCCAACATTTGTGCAATAGCGTGTGGATAACGAATAATCGCCCCCCACGTACCGGCTGATTTCTTTTGTTTAAAACTGGATGAACTCACAACAACCGCGTGTGCCCGCATTTTTTCAGTAAATGAGGCATAAGCCGTTTTTTCACCATCAAGCGTATCGGCAATCAATTGAACCAGCTCCCCCGCTTCTGTACTGTATTCAACCGCCGTTTCAATCGTCAGATTCGGAAAATTCTTTTTCAACTGATCGGTAACATTAACGTTGTATTGGTTGGTTTTTGTCAGATTGACTTCCGCTGTTGGCGACATACACAGCTTCAACGGATCTGTTCGCTCCACCAGCCCTTCTGTCTGTTTTGTCAGCTGTTTAAATAAGCGTTGAGAAATATCGTCATAAATTGCCTGCCCGTCTTTGGTTTCCCACGTTGTACCATTGGATTTTCCGTTTGCCGCCGGTATTACCGGCGCACTTAACCCCGGATCATTCAACAGTCCATAGTTTTTAAGTCCCGCAATACCATAGAAATAAGACTTATTCATAAACTTGTTTAGGGTTAATGCGCTTGCGGTATTAAGTTGCGCCGCTCGATTGATACGGGCCGTACCGTACATATCCAGCTCACGCTCCCCCCAGACAGTAAATGTTTGGAAATGATAGCTCTGGCGTTCCACCCAGTTCACGTTAGCATCTGACATGCCATTATTGCTGTGATCACCGTATGAGCTCACTTCACCTGTTGATTCTTCAACCGGAAATTGGGTTGTCAGCGTTGTCCAGTCACCTTTTTTATTTTCACCGATAATTTCAGCCGCTCTCATCGGCGTGACCAACACACGAACCAACTCAGGATCGAGATAGTTAGTCAAATACGCAGGAACACCGGCGTTACTCACGGTCACCATAGCAGGCTGTGCATCCATAGCTATTGTATAGTTATTAGCATATTGGGGATTTAAGTAATCGACGGCCTGCGGTACTACAATGCCGTATTCCCCTTCAATATATTGAAAATCTGCGTGTCGTTTCATTAGCTCCAGCTCCCCATTTTGACTAATTCACCCGCACCAGCAGCGGTACCGGCAACGAATTTGGTTTCGATAAAATCAGTGATAGTTTTTCCCGCTGCGGCGGTCTGTACCTCACCCGTTTTTAAGGATGCGTAAATCTTATCCCCAACTTTTGCGGGCGTACTTGTTCGTACAGTAAAATCACCCGCAGTAAATAAAGTGACTTCACGTCCGGGTTGGATCAGCATAGATGCTTCCCCCAGCCAAAGAGTGATAGATGCTTGTCCGTCACGCCCCACAAAACCAGACGGAGCACCCGCCCCCTTGTTCGAGACGACACCATCAATCACCCAGGCAAAACGCCCAACAGTCACACCGTCCTTACCCGCAATCAGTGCGCCTTCCCCTGCCAGCAAAATGGCGTTAGGGTTAGTACTGGCAAATGCCCCCTCAATACCGGGGGCTGGATAGTGATTAATTTTGTTCGGAAAACCCATAGTTAAACCCTCACTAATTTAGATGCGGTGGGAAAACGTTTTTCAAAAGAATCTATAGCCGCAGAATCCATTGCCAGGCGGGCTTTCGGTTTTGCTGACTCGGCTATACTGATCTGCATTTTCACTAAAGAACGATAAGCGGACGGATGAACGCCGGTTGTATCAACACCCACCTCATCAAGCGCAACTCTGTAAATTTCGTCAGCAGAATCCATTGCTACTACATCACCGATGAGGGGTTTAACCTCAGCCTCAGCAATGCGAATAGCATTAATGCGATTCACTGTATCTTTCTCTATCTTCCGAGTAGCTGCACAAATAGCCGCATCCATTGCGGGCTTACTAACGCTATCCTCTTCCTTTGGTTCTGGTTCATTATCGGGATCATCGTCCTGCGCAGGCGTGCCTGAAATTAACGCCCGGATTTTTTCCAAGTCTTCCTCTGGCAATTTACCCGCAAGCAGTTCGAGCACTTGCGCACAGATATCATCATCCTGCGCGGGTGGCTCCGCTGGCTCCTGTGTCTCCGCATCATCAGCAACAACTTCAATGATTGAGGCAAGCTCCGCTGAGTCGATTTCCATATCCTGAGCCAGAAGGGTACCGAATTTATTTTTCGCCGCTTCCGCTATACTTTTCGCGCTATCACCCGCTTTCAGTAATGAGGCAATTTCTTTCGGTGCGGCATCTTGTGCTAATTTCGGCTGCAAGTATGCCCCCAGCGCTGCACGTACAGCGACAGCCACCATTTTTTTATTTAACTTCATGTGTTTTAACTCCAGAGGGAGGGAATCGCAGACAACAACATCTGCACCGGCTCGCCCTTCTTCAACAAGAGCGACATGGTTCCCGACGATATCGCGCATAACACCATCATGATGAATTCCGTCATACGTGCCGGGGGTCATATCAGCTACGTAGTGATACGCCGCTGACAATTCTTTTTGTTCATCCGATTCAATACCCGCTATAGATTCAGCATCCCAAATTGCCAAGCTGTTTTTCAGGTATGTACCATCGAACATGGAATTTGATCCCGTTGTACCGACAATCAATTCTGTTGAAGGTTTGGCCGCCGTGACGGGAATGTGTTTTTTCAATAACGGCAGGTTATTGAAAGTTGCAGCCCCTTTCTCTAATTCATCAGGAGCACGCAACAGTTTGTACATACGATTAGGATCAAGCCTTAATCCTTGCCAGTTCGGGATTTCTCTTCCGTAATACGATGATACCGTTGCCTTAGAGATAGGACTTTCAGCAACATGCAAACGCCCGTCTCTGTCGTATGAACGTACAGAAGCCCGATCTAACGCCAGACCGTGATTCATAATATTTCTCGGATTAATTAGTTGCTTAGTTTAGGAATGACGACCTGCCAACCACACCCGCAATTGATTTCTTCACCAGGCATGATCCATTTGCCGTCAATATAAAGCCCTTTTGATAAATCGAACTCTTCACCATCCGCTTTCAAGTGTGATTGACGAAATTTTTTTGCTGCACGACTGTGCCGCCAGATACCCGTTTTAAAACCGATTGAACGCTGCCGAGCAGATTGCATAACAGAAGTTGCTTTGTTGTTCTGGTCACGAGCAATCAGTGCTGCGCGGCGCTTAGTCATGCCGTAACGCTCTTGCAAGGCTTTTGTCAGCGTTCCAAGATCACGCCCTCTTGCTACGGATTGCATTACTAGCGTTTCAACTTGCGACAAATATTGCCGTGGAATACTTTTAATCAACCCAACATTCTCACCAATGACCGCCTGTAGCGCGTTATTCATTTCTGTCGTCATCGTGAAGGGTATCGAAATATGTGCAGCATCTAACGCATGGATTAACGAGGCATCCATGTTATCCATTGATAAAGCCGCGAATTTTTTCGCCAGTTTGTCAGCTAAAGCATCAAACCGCTTTAACCAACGCCGGGTTAATTTTCGCATTGCTGAACGCATCAACATCGCCGGGCTAGCATCCATTGCCATTGCTGCACCGCAGTTCTTATAGTTGGCGGATACCCAGTAAATCACTGAGTTATTCATCTCATCCACCAGCTTATATAGCTGCCTGCTGTACCATACCCGAACGCCCGCATTAGGTTTAATTTGCCGGAGCACTTGGTTTCTCGTTGGTTTCCTCATGTATTGAGCCTGCCGTTATTCCAGTGAATAGTTTTTTGGCATCATCTTCATCAATTGGAAACGCTGTAGTCACTATCGCTATGGCGCTTTCAAGTGAGAGTAATCCCTCCGCATATTTTGTAACTACATCCACGATACTGGATACCTGAGCACCATTCAGGGATTCTTTTGCCATTCCTTGACTATCATGATCTGATTTATGTTCTGTATTACTGATATCGTCATCATCATTAAATGAATCCTTAACGTCCTCGCTGTCGTTTTCGATATCATTAATCTCAAGGGAGTGATACGGGCTGTTTTCATCATTGGCTAGACGTTCGCGGGCTTCATCTGTACTAATCACATTTGCAGCGATTAATACTGAATCAGTATCTGCATCGGTCTTACGTATGTTGGCTTTTTGTTCATCAGTCATTTGATACAGCGGTTCGAATGTAAAGCTAATATCAGGATCAATTTCGCCAAATTCGGATAATTGAATAATATCAATCATTCGTGCCAGCCCATCTTTCACCAACATTTGCAAGGTAGCAATAAAGTCATAGAAAACACGGATTTCCCCATCAGATGACGCATTTAGCCCACTCGGTGTGATACCGGTAAAAATAACTAACGGTATGCTACTGACTGAACTCATATGTTCCTGAGACTGGGCTTGCAGTGAATCAAGGCCGCTCAGCGGTGTATTGAACTGGAAAAACTCCTCTTCATTATCCAGCATCATTACTCCTCGGTTATCACGCATCTTATTAAACAATTCTGCACGATAAATTAACTGATCGGGACTATTCGTCTGTCCTTGTAATGTAGATTGAAGATTGGTTTTAAATCCAGACACAGAGAATGAATGGATCAAATCAGATACGCTATCACGTGTCCTATACCAGTTTTGTACATAAGATTCTGCAATCTGAGTCAGTGATAAGCCGCCGAAATTATACGCAGGTTTAAACATATCGGTTAATGGCCGGGTGATAAATGTAATCAAACGACTGTCATGTACAGTCTTTGCCATCACATACCAACTTGACGGCTTATAGAAGTCATTGCTCAACGGGTTGTTAGCGTTATAAATCCCCGGATATGTCCATATTGGTTCAATAACGTTAAAACCAATAAGACTTCCTTTTGTGATTTTTTTAGGTGACAGAAATAATCTAGACTCAAGTTCAACCGGATCGGTTGCAGCAAGCACACCTTTTGATGTTCGCACGTCAATATAAATCTGACCGCGCCCAAAAAAGCCATCATGCTCAATGGCCTTTTTTAACCGTTCACGAACGTGGAATTTTTCAATAGCCTCATTAAGCACTTTGATTTTATCGGATTTGTCATCATCCCCCACTGATGTTAGCTTTATCCACTTGCGAGTCATTTCTCCTGCAATGGTGCCTACCATTTTCCGATATTCGGGTAATTGTGACAGTTGGGCCAGATAAGGATAACCGGGAAAACCCACATCTCCCGATATACCACCTGTCCCCATCACATATTCATAAGGCGTAGAATCCATTGCCATTAATGCGGACAACTGTTCAGTGGGAACAACACCAGGAGGGGGTCTGTACGGTTCAATAGGCCGAGCTATTTTTCGCTCTGTTATCGATCCGACAGTATCCGGATGTATATTCATCGGCTGAGGCGCTGATTGATCAATAGCCTGTTCAACTGGCAAAGCCTCCGCTTTCTTTTTATGTCTGAATCTGAAAAACATTAAATTCGCCCCAACAGATTTTTAGATATACGAAGTGGGTTGTTTTTACCTGTGATATAACCATCCAGCGAATAACGTACCGCATCCCAACAATGGTTATGTTTGTCGAGCACCACCGGCAGGACTTCACCGGTCAGACGGTCGGTCTTGTATGAATAGAGTCTTGCCTCATCAATCATGTGCTTACAGCGTTCATGAATAATGATTTCTTCAAAGCCTTTAAGGTAAGTGATCCCGTCTTCGACACTTCCGGGCCATTTTGTGGCGCCGTCAATGATGAACCCCTGACGCGACAAGTAACTGATTGTTTCAGGTCGGCTGCAATCACCATGAATAGGCCACTTTCTAGCCTCTGGAATTGAGTCATAGAACTGGGGCATCTCGTCCAATTCAACTCCGACGCCATAGGATTCATATTCAATATATAGTTTGGTACCGATAATGAAGCAGCGAATTAATGTTGACGGGTCATTAGCGAAACCGAAGTCAGCCCCATAGAAAAGCCGGTCGGCTTCTAGCCACAACTCATCAGAAAATGCTTCAACTCGGTACTTGCCAGAGAAAATAACCGCTTCACTGAGTGCTTTTGGTAATCCAAGCCAAATATGCTCATACGCTTCATAGTCGATGCGTTTGCAGTATTCCATTTCCTGCCGGAGTACGTCAGGGAAAAAGGCGTTATCGCAATAGTTAACTTTGCGGATAATCACGCCACCATCGGGCGGATCTTCCTGATGCCGGGTCATCAGTTTATATGTCGGGTCTTCCTCTTCTCTGGGGTTGAAAGATACCCAGACTTCGGATTTATTAGCACGAACTGTCGGACTGAGGATATCCCAACTATCTTGTGATACCGTTTGAGCTTCCTCTACCCAACAGATCTTAATGCCATGCATCGACTTGATGCTTTGAATATTGTTTCGAAGACCTTTAAACGTGAAACGAGTGCCATTCCGACCTTCTATCTCGTTATTCTTGACTTTGTAGAAGTGGGACAGCCCAAGATCAATAACTTGTGCCTCAAGCAGCGCAAGGACGGAATCGTTAATAGAGTTTTGGAATTCGCGCGCGCAGAGAATAATCATTGGCTCTATTGCGCCCAATAATACCAGCGCACGGGCAATCTCTACCGATTTACCGCCACCCCGCCCGCCATACGTCCAACGCCAACGGACAGAACCTAATGCACGGTCATATAAAACCTCTGTCGCCCAGTCACTACTAAAGGCGTACAGAACACCATCAATTATGACCGGGCTATCTGTTTTCCCTCGCGGAGCTTCTCCATGTGAGAAGCCCACACATCAGCCGGGCAATTCGCAGGGGTCACAATGCAGACTTTTCCGTAACTCAGTCCAGCAAGATCGACATTGACCTCAGTCTTATTGCTGCTCATGTCGATACCGGTAAGCTGCGCAGCATTCTTAATATTCGGCGCAACTTGTCCGAATTTCTTATCTGCTAACGCTTCTTTCCCGGCGCGAAATGACAATTCAGCTAAATGTCCAGCATTGAATGAAACAAGTAACGCCGCTTCGTTTCTCAGTTCTCGAATGCGGGCTTTTATTTCAGGTCTGCGCATCAATATGGATGATTGAGAATCAGCGCGAGCCGGAGAGTAACCCGCGCATATTGCCGCCTCTTTCATCGGCATACCCGCCGCTATATTCTGAGAAAACTGTTCGTATTGCGGCTTTAAAATCCCTGCGGTTCCCTGCGAACTTTCTGCGAACTTTTCAGACTCCAGGATATTACTGGTACTACTTGCTACCTGACTTTGCGCCTGGTTCGCATCAGGTTCGCACTGCGTACTTTCAACAATAGTGCGAACCCATCCCTCAGTTTTCGCTCTCTTTCGAATCGCTGCATCACTAATACCGTGTTGTTTGGCAATCTCCCTGATTGAGAGAAGGCCAAAACGGTAATCACGCTCTATTCCCTCCCAGTCAGTATTTTTTGCCATTTCATTTCCTTTAGACATAAAAAAGGCCGCCTAAGCAACCGGGTTGAATTTATTTAGCTATTGGCGGGTTGATAACACTAATTCATTCATTAAACACAAATCGTTTTGAGGAAAGACTATCCAAGGCATCAATGACATCATCTTGTTTGGCATTCCCTTTTATATAATTATCAACAAGTGCAATAACATTTTCCCATTCCTTGACCACTTCAGTTCCATCAAAAAAATGCTCACAGTAAATCCAACACCCATGCGCATTGGTCATCGACCTTGTTAAAACATCAAACTGGTTTGATAGTTCTATAGCATCTAAGTGTTTACTTCTTTCGGCTTCACCTGCGGTTAATATTTTCTTCCCAAAACTTGCTTTAGACATATCAAACCAATCAGGCATATATATGATGCTGTCTATCACTTGTATAAGTGCTTTTTTAAAATCCATTTTCACCTTTACTTTTTCCTGCTTTTTCCACGTAGTTAACGCTTTCTTTGCGTAAATAACTGCACAGAGCGTTATCAAACCAGAGAACCACGTCCCTAGCATCGCATAAAAAGCCCACCTGGCCGAATCCTGCGCTGCAATCATTGCCTCATAAGAAATAAGATCTGTATCCATATTCACCTCATCATATAAATGAGATGATTATCTAATTTACTGTTAGCTCTATCAAAGCCTCTCGTAAATGGCGTTTATAAAGTTAAATGATTTGTCCTAAGGAAACTATGTCATGGTTAATACAAACAGACTGCGATAACCTGCGCCGAATTGTTTCCGAATTGGAAATAGTTAGATTCAGAGTTTCCTGCTAAAAAGTCGATATCTGGGCGCTCATAGCTAAATCACTACTATCGAGCACTCTGTCAGTAGAATGCTCTGAATTAGTTACTATCCTTCATTGGTTAACAACTATAGAGGAAATCCCTATCGTTGATTTCAAAGGACTCTATAACATGCAGATATAAAAACCACCAGCGTTAACTGATGGCTATTTGGAATCCTTCAATGGCAGAATCATTAAATTCTGTTAGTGCTAGCTACTACATTTAAGCTTAACACTCAAAAATGTATAATCATCAATAATATCTTTTTCAATCCGGCGCCTTAAGCTTGCGGAAAATGCCGATGGTAACGACATTGTCCTTTCTGAAAATTGAGGTCTTAACTCCCAATGCCTATATGCCCCATCTGACATCAAGGATAAAATTACATTATCACCATCACTTATTTCATTAATGTCTTTAACTATCACATCAAAATTTAGTGTAATATCATTAGATAAGGCTGATGTAAGAATAGTAGAAAGTCTTTCTTTGTGGTTTCTTAGGTTTCTCATACTATGCTCCCCAGAGTCTAAAAGCTCTTGGTACTTAGTATGGTCTTTAGTTAATTGAACTAATTTATTTTTATTTTTAAAGTAAAGTCGGCAGTCGCCTACATGCCCTATATAAACCTTTAAATCAACTATATGGACGATTGTTAACGTGGTAGCGACACTAAAATCAAACTCATCTATCGCTTGCTTAGCCCATGAAAATGCTTTCTCGATGCTAAAATCTGGCTCTATCAACGCTTTTTGAATTGCTTGTATTGCGCATTTTGACGCTAAATCAGCTTGCTCAGTTGAACCCACTCCATCTGCTACTGCAAAGACGATATTTGAATCACTATCGATAGTTGGAGGTAAGAAATAATCTTCATTTACAACTTTACCGTTTGCAGCATCGCTAAAGCAGGACATGTCAACTATTCTATTCATGGCGTTACCTCCATAGCTTTGCAAAAATCAATTAATAATTCATCTGCGTCAGCATATCTATCTTCAGACCAATGCGCCCTGCATTTTGAGATGATTTTTTTTAATTTATGAGTGAGGTTTTTTGAATATATGTCACTAATGACACGACCTATAGCATAAATATCAGATTGCTTAGAAAACAGCCCGCTCTCTGCTATTTCAGGAGCCCTGTAACCATCAGTTCCCATTCCATTTGGTTGAAATTTTGTTTTTACCTCAGCTCTGACATGATTTAAGTCTTTCACTAGTCCAAAGTCGCTGATTTTGTATCTTCCATCGCTGTATTTTAGAATGTTGGCTGGCTTCAGATCACGATGAACATAATTATTGTCGTGTATAGTTTTAACGCCCTTAATTATCTGCCGCACCGCCATAATTTTTTCGTCCGCAGACATTCCACCTTCCATAGCTTCCATAGCTTCCAATAAATTGGCTTCAGCCTTCTCCATGATGAAATAAGGCTTATCTCCTACTGTACTAAAAAGCACTATAGGAGCTATAGAGTCGTAATTAATTGAATTTAATATATATTGTGTTTTAATTTCAACCAAAAATCGTTCTCTTAAATCAGCAATTTCCTTTATGGCTGTTTTATTATTTTCAGGTGAAGGTGAAAAATATTTTCGTGCATACTTTCGCGAATGAGTCTTCCTTAAATTGTACACATTAACTTCATACACTTCACCGAAACCACCACGCCCGAGACTCTTTAGATCCTCAATAAAATAATTACCACATCGATCCACACTAAGTCCTCTGATAAGAAGCTACGGAATTATAAGAGTCATTCTCATCCTGAGCTATAACTAATCAGGAAAAATAATATTTACAAATTCTGACCTTATCATACTAGCCTTAGTGGATGTAGAAAATAATTAATTGATTTTTCAATATTTCATTTCGTCACCTTAAACATTCAGTCTTCACATAACCCTGCAAATAGCTTAATTTTGCCCGGTCGTTGATGATACTTTCCCGGATATCGAGAACAGTTGATCCAGCCTCTCCAGTGAGTTCGACGGCGGTTGCATCGCCCAAGCTGCCGGAAGCAATGGTTGCAGACACGGGACAGGTGGCCGCGATGCGCAACCGACGACGACCGGCAGCAACATCATCACGCAGAGCATCATTTTCAGATTTAGCATTAGCAAGTTCCTTCGTATGTTTCACATCCAACTCGTTCAAGATCGTGATGTGAGAGTTCTGATAGTCGATAATGTCTGTGAGTTGCTGAATGTCTTCTTGCTGCTGCTTTGTAACACGTTGCTCTCTCTGTAACTCAGAGTGATAACAATACGCTGTCAATGAAATAAGGATCAACGCTAGTATCGTGTAGTAATGAAAGCTAAATTTCATAGCAACAACGCCCCAGAAACCAACCCCATCCATCTTTACCTATCAAAGTAAGAACAAAACCAAACAGAAACAATCTTCCGGCCAACGAATGTCTATTCATCCAACCCCCAGCAAGTTAATTCCGATTCCTGGGCGCGTCGCTCAACCTGACCATAACAGCCGCTTGCCTGCCCTTTGGTTTGTCGGCAATCTCGACCATCGTCAAATACCCAACGCTTTACCTCAGCACAAGCACCTTTCTTATCTCCGGCATTCAGCTTTCGATAGAACGTGGAAGAGAAGCATTTCGATGGGCCAATGTTATACGGGCAAAAGCTGGCAATACCTGCTATCTGAGGTTCAGTTAATGGCACCCGCACATTGCGTTTTACCCATGCGATGGCCTGCTTTGCTTCTTGTGCATTGAGGTCACGGCACTGATTCAGTATTAACCTCATCCCTTGACGAACGGGAGCTCCATCAATCCGAGTCACACCTCGGCAGATTGTCCAGACTCCACCCGCATCCTGATACGTTGATAACCGGTTACCCTCTTTCTCGTCCAAAAACTGAGACAGTATCGCCATAGCACCTGCACCAGAGAGAGCCAGACCGATAACCGCAGCACTTAATTTACTGGTCTTTGTCATTGCGGCTAAACTCCCGATGCTTGTAGTACCAGTTGACCCCAAAAGTACCAACAGTGCAGATAATGCCAATAATGATAGCCCAGTCGTTCAGCGACAGAGCCCCAAGCATTGCTGTAAAAGCGCCCCAAGTATATGCAATGGGGCTGGTGTATTTGTCCATACGCATAATTCCATCCTACTGATGGGGTGATCATTTAGTTAATTTAATTGTTTGGGCTGATTTGCCCGGTATTGATTTAAAAGACTCAGTGAGAATCAGACTTCACTGTATTAAGAGAAGAACGTATACTTATAACAAATTTGCATTACCTGAAATACGCATTTTTATGAGCTTAATTTACATACGACTATATGTTAATAAAATTGTTGTTCGCAACGTCAGTACTGGTAAAGAAGTCTCTGGTACCCCCGACACTCCCTTTACTACATCTCGTTTATTACTAGGGTAAATGATACCTGCAATGTTTTTGCTTAAAAAACTAATAAAAAAAGTGAGGAAAAATACTTGGTATAACTTTTTTTTATCAAACCATCATGTGATTATTCAGCCGATGGAAATGAATGAAGGTGGACACAGTCAAGTTGAATTCAGAGCTTATATAGATCTCGCTAAGAGCATTACTTCAAGTCAAAACGTTAATCTCTGTTCACCAAGATTACTACCACTTTCTGACGATGAAATCCGCCAAATACTATCCAACAATTCATTATTTCGCCATAACAACTAATGAGAGAAATTCAAATAACCCCTCACCTCAGCGAGGTAGTTATTCATATCATCGCCCCAATTTCCTGCTTAGTTTGATTAAAGTATTCTTCTTCTAATTCTACACCCAAGACACGACGATTCAGCTTTAGTGCTGCTTTTAGTGTTGCGCCCGATCCCATAAAGAAATCTGCCACTAGATCTCCTTCCCGGCTGCTAGACTGGATAATATGTGCCATCAAATCGGCTGGCTTTTCACAAGGGTGTTTGCCAGGGTAATACTGAACAGGTGGAAAAAACCAGACATCAGTATAAGGCACATCTACCGTCACCGAGAACGGACGGCGCAGTAGCCCATATTCCAGACTCAATTCCTCATATTGGCGTGACAGAGTAAGATGAGATTCTACTAACTCATGATACAACCTGTTTAATTCTCCGTTCTGGTGTTTTTCTCTGGCTATCCGAGCGAACAGTACTCGCAGCTTTTGGTAATCCACTTCATTGGGTAATTGCCACTGGCTATCACTGAACCAGTGACTGGCCATCTGTTTTCCCGTAGCAGCATTAATTTCTTTTGCTGTGACACCCAACGCCTTTCGTGCATCGCGAAAATAGTCCACAAGAGGTTTAAAGACATATTGCTTAAGTTCGCGGCATTTGTGGAAATATCCATCACCTTTAGGTTGATAAGGCCCCTGATAATGTTCAGCAAATATGATCCGTTCCGTGGAAGGGAAATAAGCCCTTAAACTTTCTTTATTCTGCCTGCGCCACGGACCAGAAGGTTTTGCCCAGATAATGTGGTTAAGCACATTGAACCGTTCACGAACAAGGATTTCCGTATCAGACGCCAGACGCGAACCACAAAACATATACAAACTGCCGTTGGGTTTCAGCACACGCCAAAATTCAGTCAGTACTTCATCCAGCCACGCAAGATAAGCCGTTATATCCTCCCATTGTCTGTCCCAACCACACTCTTTCACCCGAAAATATGGTGGGTCAGTGGCTATCAAATCTATGCAGCTGTCTGGTAACGTTTTGATAAATCGTAGAGAGTCGTCATTAATTAATGTGATACCACTTAAATTCACAATATTTTCCATAAATCGATACTGGCTTACTCTCAGGTCAGCACAGAACAGGCGAATGGCTGGCGTCGTCAACTTCACCAGCCGTCCATTTCACCGCTTAAGAAGTTACCCCATCAGGGGCAACGCTTGAAAAAGGTGTCGTTGTCCCGGCTTTCCATCAAGCCAGCCAGACAAAATTGAGTTAAAAGTAATTGGCAACGCGGCGTTGATAGCCCCGTCAGAGTTGAAACATCAGGAATAGAAACCCAGTCATACATTGGTACGGTTTCTAAAACACATGAGGCTATTGTTGTCATATCTTCATGTTTTAGCATGATAATTTAAATCTTTGGTCAGTTAATGTGCATAGACACACATGTAACTCTGACCGATGACAACAGCAAGTCTTATCTGGATTTCAGGCAATAAAAAACCCCGCACTGGGCGAGGCTATCAGTTACGAATGCTACTATCGCAACATATACTAAAATAGTGGCTCATAAGTTCAAAGATGTCAACACGTTCGTGACAAAAGTTTTGATTTTCTTTCCTGTTCCCGTCTTATAAAGGCATCTTGCAATGGTTGATAAATCAAATATTCCGTTGCTCTTAATATTTCCTCAACCTCACGCCGACAAGTTGACATTGATGGCTTTCGCTTACGCAACATACCATTTCTGCGGATCATAATTCTTGGCTGAACCGTTGCATGATAATGCCTAGCAATTGCTCTATCAGATACACAATAAACATATCGACTAAGCAACATCCCAAATGCAACCCGATCAATATGGTAAATATGGTCTACTACCCTAGCGATTAACATACCATCATCATTACATATCGGACGTTCTGGATAACCTCTCGGCTCTACTGTCGCCATAAACTCAGCAATCATACTGCTCTGACGTTTATCAAACCTGCCAGAGTAAACCCACGCGCCAAACTTAGATAACCAATCCTGCAACCAGATTTCTTGTGATTGGCTCAACTGTAGCCCATCCGTTGGAAACATCACACCCGACATAGCCGTACCTCTTCAACTTCCTTTTTCACTTTTGGTCATTAGTCTCGCTCTGCATTAAATAAAATCGAACAGCTGAGAGGCGACATTCTCAGCAGCTTCTCTAGTCGGGAAATTGCGATACAATATAAAGTTCCAAAGCACATTTAATGTGGCTTTATAAAGTTCCTGAAATTCCAGCTCTTCCATTTTGGCAAAGCTGATTGAACGAGGTTCACGATATAGACTTCCGTTAGGCATCTCGTAAGTGTCATAGTGCCCTGACTCCACTGTTGCCCAGCGCCGAAAGGTATCAAAGGATTTGGTGGCAGTAATGTTCTGGGCTCGGTTTTTGGATATGCCAGCAAGATATTCATCCGCAGCGGATTGTAAGACATCTTCACTGCCCGCGAAGTGTGCAAAAAATTGTACGTAGCCACGCACAAGCGCTTTCTCTTTCGGGGAAATAGTGCCTCCAGTAGGTTGCCAGTATTCATAGCCAAGATTCAGAAGGGCAAAATATTTACGATGGAAACGCGGGTTACGTGCTTTCTTAAAATCCGCATAAAGCACATCGCCACACTTCACTTTGAAGTGCAGGTATTCCCTGGCTGTGGGAGTCGCCGGTCTCAGGATGTCATTCGAGATTTTGATAAAACTATACTGCGTCATCACTTATCCTCAAAGTTATGACACAGCAGCTTTTGTTTAGGTTATCGGATGTTCAGGCCGATACGAATAGAATAACAAGTGTTAGTATTAATTCCCAATTTTACTTTCTATTAAATAAGTTAACGACGTTTGTATCTTGTTGTGTCGTAGATATATTAATACTACTCTTCAATTGTATTCTGGATTGAAAATCAAGTACCTGTGATTCTGACAAAAATCCCTTAGGAACTGAACATAAATCCTCTAAATCTCCTTTTGGGAAACCAAATTCCTCAAGAAGCGTTTTTTTACTAAAAGTTCCAGAATCCAATAATAGGTTCAAGCACCTAGGTAACAAACGAACCAACTCTGGTTTTCTAAGATCATCAAGCGGCTCTCCTTTTCGCCAACCTCTAGCAGAAATATTTTTATATAACCTCTGATATTCCAGAGAAGATATTAACTCTAAATTTCTCGCTCTAAGGATCATAGATTGTGCCGACATCCCCCAGCGATTTTTTAAAGATATGAAATTCTGTAATGTAGGATATGGCGGAAGCTCTACAGAAAATGACTCTTCCGGCAACATGAAACTCGACGCAAACTTATGTGCTTGCTCTTCTATTGGATTAAAATTAATAGTATCAAATTTATTTATATATCGATGTAAGACTATATGACCTAATTCATGAGCAGCATCAAATCGACTACGATAATAGTTATCTTTGTCACTAGCTAAAACCACATACGGTCTATTATCTAAATCATTCCATTGAGAATAGCCATCCATTACAGAACTACCTTGTTCAAATCTGGAACAGACTATCCCCGCATTTTCCATTACAAGCAATAGATCATCTATCGGTGCAATACCTAATCCCCAAGCTTTCCTACACTCAAAAGCCATTCTTTCAATCAACTGATCATCTATCGCTCTGTAATCCTTTACGCTAAGATGAGGAATGTTAACTTCTGGATAATCAAGATATTCTTGCATCTTACATGATAACTCTTGAAACCATCCCATGTACCGCTCTGAGGCAATACATAAGTCTTTTGCCGTGGTTGAAAGTGTTCGGAAGAATACTGGTTTTTTTTCGTACTTAACAATAGGCTTTGTGAACCAACTTACCGGGCAATTAAGAATCTGACTTAAGCTATGCAATACTTCTGCATCGGGGGAATGATTACCGTTTTCCCATTTGGTAATAGTTGATGGCGAACGATCCACTAACCTACCAAGGTTAATTTTCGATAATCCCCTCGCTTCTCTTATCTGTGTCAACCTTTCAGATTGGAAACCAGAAATTCCCACTCTCATAATGTCTCACCTATTCTATTTTTCCTGATCCTTCAGGCGCTTCTTAAGCTTAGGTAAAACCATATCAGGAATGACTATCTTCTTCTCTTCAGAATAGAATGCTAACAGCTCCGTTACAGATTTATTATAGTGAAAACCTTTCAGATTGGTGAAAGGAACCACAATCCTTAAATCCATCATGCTGGCCTGAGATTCATGATATGGTGGATTAATATTTATTAACAACACACCTAACGTACTAGTGTCATTATGATGCTTACTATCTTCTTCTCTAAAAAGATCTGGAGTATAGCCTTCAAATTTTTCATTCAATTGGGCTATCAATGAACGATGTTTCGCGCCCCTTATGTGGCGCTCATCGTGATCTAACCCAGTACGGCTAATTTTGACACCTTCTGAATCAATAATAATGTAATTTTCCCCTTTCGGGAATGTATCAACATCGTAACAAAGATAACCTGAACGATTTGCAGCCTCCCTCAAAGCAGAGTTAAGACCGTAGTGCCTAGCCTGAGACCTGAATCTACGTTGCTCCGGTTCACCAAGTTTTAATATATCGCCTATAGTTACTTCCTGTGCAGCAGCATACTTAGCATATAATGCATCTTGTACGTTAAGCCAAAAATCACGCCTGAAAGCGTTTATTATCAAATCGGTAATATCACTTTGTGTGTCGTTAATGCTCATTTAGATACCCTGATTGCGTTAAGCAGATTTTATGGTATTTTTTTTTCGTTTTGAACGCAAGCAATATACTTAATATGTAATTTGTACGTTACAAATACAACTTCAACTCTTATACCATCCCAGTGTGTTCCAGCAGGCCACTTCACTAGAAAAACAATATTCAGCTACAAAAAGGCTTTCCCACACACTTTTCACTTTGCTGTTTATGCAACTGAACTACCTACTTTTTTCATGAATGATCATCCATCCTAATCAGCATAGTGAGGTATTCATTAACTTTGTAAGATTCCCTATCCGATCTTCGAAGAGTACAATTGAGCTTCAGCATCTCCAGCTCTTAGTTATCCACCAGCAATTCTATTTTGGTAAAGCCAGCATCCTGCTGGCGTTTACATTGAATCGACTAGCTTTCAAGTCTAACTTTGTAAGATAGCGATGTTTTCGGCACTACACCAAAATGGGATAATTAATAAATACCCCAATTATCTAATAAAATCAGTTTACTGTTTATGGTCATATTGGTCTGCCTCTTTTGGTCTTTAGTTAAAATGCTTTGTCCGCGTATCGGCGCTCTTTTTGTTTAGTCTGTTGCTGTGTACGACATATTTCAGCAGCAACAATTTGATCAGTTGGTAAGTAATGCCCGTTTTTAAATTCCTGGAATATCGTTCCGGTTTCACCGTGACGATTTTTATCCAAAATAATCTCAGCATAATTTCTGGCTGGACTTCGTGGGCTATAAACAACATCCCGGTAAGTAAAAATAATCCTGTCTGCATCTTGCTCTAAGCTACCTGAATCTCTTAAATCAGCCGCAACAGGACGACGTTGATGCATTGGCCGCTTATCAACTTCTCTTGATAACTGACTCAATGCGGTAACTGGTGTATGCAGTCGTTTAGCCAATCCTTTGAGGACCCTAGATATTTGAGCGATAGCAAGATCATTACGTTCGGCTTTGGGCTTTTCTATCAATCCCAGATAATCAACAAAAATTCCTTTCAGATTCGGATACCTGCGTTTATGAGTTTCACTGATAGCACATATCTGCTCAACGCTTAATTCACTAGCATCAAGAATATGAATATCGCGATCTATTGACTCGCTTATTGCGTTAGATATACGAACCCAATCTTCATCATAAAATTCACCACTTCTCAATTTGGAAACTGACAGCTGGGCAGAACCAGCAACCATACGCTCTGTAATTTGTTGTGCTGCCATTTCCATTGAAAACAGCAATACTGCCCCTCCATTCCTAGTCATACCCTCAATCATGCAAAGTGCCAGTTCTGTTTTGCCCATGCCGGGACGACCGCCGATGAGAATTAAATCAGTTGGGTTAAATCCTCCCGTCAACGAGTCAAATGGCTCAATACCTGTCATAATCATGCCGCGACTATCTTCACCTAAGTTACGTCTCTCCAGTGTGTCAATGTACCCTTCAACCAATGTCTTGATGTGCACGGGAACTAGGTTGCCAGTATCTCGCATTAACTCCCCCATAGTGGACATAAAGCCCGCTATGACATGTTGTGCTTGAGTATGATTTTTAGTTTCCAGTAACGCCTGTTGACCGGCATTGATCACTGCTGTAACCCGCCGAACATACCAATATTCACTAACTTTATTGGCATAGCCTTTCAGGTTTGCATTCCAAACAGGGCTCTTACTCAACTCCAGGACATTAGCTAATGTATTACCATCTCCACTCATAGCCTCAGCGATGAATATTGGATCAATCAGGGAGCTACTGAACGCTTGTTTCTTGATTTCAACGTAGACACGACGCAAAAAACCTGAACTAAACGCCTCTTCTGGTAACGTTGCAAGAACATCGTAAGCATCCTGCGTTGCACCACCTGACAACAATCCTCTTATAACCGCAGACTCTAGATTGAGCTCATTCATACTACTGCCCCCTCCGGTAACTATCCCAGTCAAAAGCCAACACTACCCCACCCTGTAACACTCGGTCCCCTAAAAACACCGGCAGGTCATTCATTGGCAAATTACTGATCAGGATCGTTGGTAATAAATCTTCATATCGGTTATTAATCACCTCAAACAAGATATTTCGCTCTGATTCAGTGCCGTATTGAACGCCAATCTCATCGATGATCAGCAAATCCAACTCACTGTAAAACCTCAGTGTCTCGAACTCGTTGGTGTCAGCATCATTACTCCATGAACGACGAAACGCCCTGATAATACGTGATGCGGTTGTAATAAACGCACTGATACCGTTCTGAGTGACTATTTCACGGCATGTCGCAACAGCCAGATGAGTTTTCCCGGTACCAAGACGGCCACACATGATGATCCCCTCACCCGCAACTTTGCGTTCTTTCCAGGTCTGAACATAACTTCGGCAAGTCTTCAAATTATGTTAAGCAGCTTTGTTAATAGGCTGATAATTTTCAAAGCTGGCATGTTCAAAACGTGGAGCAATGTTGATTGATTTCAGCAAATCAAAAGTGTTCACTTCACACCTCCCGAATCAATTTCCTTAGCCCAGTAAGCGCTATGAAACTCATATTTTTTATTTTCATAACCAGTATGATTATTTAATTGAGTTCGTGGGTTTTGGGATTTTTCAGGGAACAATCCCTGCCATCCATTCGCAATAGAATTACAAATCATTTGATCAGGGTGATCACATTTGGCAAGTTTTATACCCTGCTGCTTGCACATAGTCTCCGTCAGAGGTTTTTTTATCTCTCGTCTAAAATTAACCCAATCAGCCCATACATCGGCGCTGACGTTTTCAGGCTTAGCTGTAAGAGGATCAAATTTTATTTTTTCCTCTCGCTTTTTCCCTTGAAGGGTAAATGAGGTTTTAGGTTCTATGACTGGTTCAAAAGAGTGATTGGTTCTGTGACTGGTTCTGGGTGCAGCATTTGCACCACTGGGTGCAGGAGATGCACCACTAACCCCCGTAACATTTGCACCACTGAGTGCAAGAGATGCACCATATTTATTACTGGAATTGTCTAAATGGAGTAAATACACATTTGATTGATTCAAACCGTTCTTCGTTTTCCTTTCCTCAACATTAACAATGTTATCCTTAACTAATTGTTTAATATGGTTTTGTACAGAGCGTTCTGATATTTCGCATTGTTCAGCAATGTAAGCAACTGACGGCCAGCACTCTCCTTGGTCATTAGCGTTATCAGCCAGCTTAATCAGTACCAATTTACGAAGTGGATTACCGACTTTGATACTCATGGCTTTTACCATCAATAACATGCTCATAATCAAGCTCCAAGTATTTTAGCAATCTGACAGCAAGCTGACTCACACCGTTCAAGGGTAAGAGACTCTTCCAGTAATTTGGCCTTTTGCCGTTCATATTGTTCCCAGATATTTAACGCAACTTCTCTGTACCCTTCATAAATTTCTGAAATTTGCTCTATAGTTACAAACTCACCACTCAGGCGAAACTTATTACAACAGACGATCTTTTCTATGGTTCTAAGCATTGGTCTTGCCTCTTTTAAACGTTTGTCAAAGCATGCAGTGCTGATATCGCAACAGTTATTTGTTGTGATATGTCACTACCTCCTAAACCTCCCAATAGAATTGCAATTATCACTGCCGTAAATTCACGAATCGCAATAGATATCAAATAATTAATTGTTTCACCATTAACTCTAGCTTTGCGTTCAAGTGGAAGGGCTGATTGAATAGCGGGTAACAACTCTGATACTTTTCTTCGTGCCGCCCTTGAATCACTGCGCAACCACCTGAAAATTTGCTGCCTGTTATTATTGATAGCTTTCCAATTAGCATTTCCATTTATTTCAATAGTGTGCAGTTTGGCTGATACCGTTCTTTCACAAAGCAAGAAGTACATATTCGGCTTATTTCGATTGCTACATACTCCTGCCCCTTCTCTGCTGCTCACGCCTCGACTTCGGCTTTCAGGGCGTTGATATTTTGTTCCACGGTTTACGTCTCCTGTCGCAATGTTGATTATTGAGAATCAGTTTTTTTACTGACTACTCAGTTAGCATTTATTTCAGGCCATATTTTCTGCCAGTCATGAGGACGAAGATCTTGTCTTGTCACTTTTCCATTGGTTGCATTTTCTATATCAAAACATCTAGCGGGAGGAACTGGAGCATAACCATGTGCCATTTGTGATAAATAGGAACTGGATACCCCAAGCCTCTCAGCAGAAGTTTGGCTTCACCTCGCTTTAAATTAGAAATGTAATCATTTAGTTTCATAACTACCCCTTTTAGAAATACAAAAGGTTTAATAAATACTAAACATTTGTCAAGCATTTGCTTATTTAGTAAATACTAATCACAATTTAACTGGTAGGAAAAATAGTTAAATCCCAGATACGTAGGTTCTTATAAATAAAATGAGCATGAAGAACATCAGGCAACAACGCCTAAGAGATTGGTTTTCCGATAAAACTCTTCCTGAAAAAGAGAGGAGTTATTTGTCACAGCTTATGAACGGTAAAGCATCTTTCGGCGAAAAAGCCGCGAGACGTTTAGAACAAGACTATCGAATGCCAGATGGTTATTTAGACGCCGATACAAACACCCCCGAACTAGGAAGTCCACTACAAGTAACATTGACTCCTAAACAAAAAGTTCTTCTAGAACTGTTCGACGAACTACCAGATAGTGATGCCGATGATCTGATAAAAAATCTTGAAGATAAAAAACGGCATTATGATAATTTACTAGAAGAATTATTACATAAAAAGAAGCAAAAGAAAGCATAGAAAAAAGTCGCCACTCGACTTTTTTATTATTTATCAATAAGATTTTTATCTTACTCTGAACCCTACGGAATAAACCGTTAACCCTCAATCACTCAATCCAAAAATTAATTAACCTTTAGCCAACACTAAAAAATTATCATGCTATATGCATGGCGAATCTCTAAAACTATCTTGGCCATCCTATTTTATAGTGCTATCACCAAGGGAAAATTCATTCAGTTCATACCTTGAAATAGATATAAAAATAAATCAAATAGTTAAACTTAACACTTCGATAAGCCCTTCTCGTTGTTTAACTTTTGATTTACTTTAAGTTTATTAATTACCAAACTTGATTTCAACAGCAAACAGGCAGGACGCCCACGCAGTAGCCGCTACCGGCATATGAAGAGGTAGATGATTTGCTAATCAGTAACACGGCACAGCAGCCGTTTAGGTTAAGTGTTCAGAACCAAATTTACAATTTCAATTGTCATGAAGGAGGAGAACCGCAGCGCTCAACATGACCTGCCATGATTACCACACATGACAACTGTATTTACCTGAATGGAAGAGGAAAGATCAACCAACACCAGGATTCCCCAGCCAGCGGTGGGAATGGTACGAAAAACACTGACAGTTGATGCGTTACGGTTCTTCTTGCCGGGTTTCTTAGAAACTGCGTGAATCAACGGACGGCGGGGAAAGACCCGCACATTAACCAATCGAACAACAGCTCTTATGTGTAATGACATGCAGAATATAAATTAGACCGATTCATCGGCCTGTTTAAAGCATTTATTAAAACCATAATCCCTGAATGGTATTTATCGTTGATCAGTCCGTACCAACTAATACCAATATGGAGAAAAACTAAGAATAAACAGATGTAAAAAAACCCACCGAAGTGGTGGGTTCTTTTACCCCGGATCGCCGACCAAAGCTAACCGGGAATTTCTACTAACGAGAACTAACTCGCTAGAAGAGGCAAGACCAATGATTTCCATCATTGATCGTTAATAATATATCAGGAGTTGCTATGAAAGCACAACAAGAAACAATACAAGTAAAGCTCTATGTTCACGCTATCGAAAATAACATTTCACGAAAAATGAACATCACTGTCTTACCACATGACGCAAGTAAACACGGAAATGCGTCGATCTTTGGTACAGTTGTCGCTATTCATGATATAGAAATCCCGTATCCAAATATTAGTCGCTCAGACTTTATAAATTCACAAATTGATACTTTAAAGAAAGAACAAAATAAAGTTCTTACGGAAGCTCATGCTAAAGCATCTGAACTTGATGACCGTATTCAATCACTGTTATGCATTGAAGAAAAACCAATTTCTAAATCTGATGAAGAAATTCCTTATTAATTCTTAGGTGTATTTATGAAAAACATAAATGATGTAATTAATTTAATCCTAGATAATGGTTTAATTGCTATTGAGCATGAAAATAATAGCGATACAACAAACGAAACTATGCATATATCTATTATCGGTGGCAAAAGGCGGGTTGAATATTACCCAACGACGGGAATGGTTTATTCAAATGCTGTCAAGGGATTATATCCAAAAGTCAAAATGCCAAAAGCCGGGATTAAGGCAGCAATAAGACTGGCAAAAAAAGCAATTCATTAAAGAGGTAAGACCAATGTTCACATATATCTGTGTCTTTGAGCCGACAAAAAAAGCTCAAAAAAATGGGGCCGTACCACTTTCAATCGCACTCAAAGCCAATTCTGAAAAACTGGCTAAAGCTATGGCCATTGTTTACCTTGGGGAAGAATACGCGGACGATATGAGCAACTTCAACACATCAAAACCGATTATTTGTAAAGATATACAGGGCTCCCCTCGCCCACCAATTGGTAAATTTGACGAAAAATTTGCTACTGAATACGAGTTCAACGGCACCACATGGCAGGCTAGAACACTCGAACCAACGAAAAACTCATCTATTACTACGCGTGATTTTAACCACACTTACGCCACGTTAGATCTGGAAATTGCACTGGCATTACTAGACGGTGACTTTCATTGCTGGGCGATTATGTCACATAGTATAAAAGAAGCTAAACAACTGATAGCAGACAACAATGAAACATGGAGGCAATGGTCCACCGCATTTCGCATCAGAACCGACGCTCTGTCCATTCCAAGAGAAACGCTTTTCAGCATCGTGCGTGAAGGTAAACGCCGTCCTGAATTTCTGGCCGATGTCATCGCTATGAAGGAATTTTTAAACTGTGCTTTAGGTAATACCGACATATCCATTGAATTACCAGAAGAGCAACCCAAAGTTTCCGATTATCCGATGTCAACATCAGAAGCCTCAATAACAGATGTTGCTCCAGATGAGGTTGAACCCCCACAAGCGGCACTACAGGTTAAAGAGAAAAAAAGCGAAACCACGTCTCTTAAGACCAGAAAAACCAAGCAAACCAAAGAGGACAAAGCGGTAGAAAAGACTGCACAAGACACTACGGCGGATGATGAAGTCACCTCATTGCCTCCTGCTGCTACCCTGAACACCAATGATGATAACTTCCAACATCGTGCCAATTTGCTGGAAGAAACTATCAAGGCACAAGGCGATGAGCAGCAAACGAATCTCCGTATCTGGAAAGCAGTCCAACGCACCGATCCCCACTTTACAAAACCATTAGAGGGAATGGGGTTCAACGGTACAAGCATAAACAGTAACTATATGTTTATGCGGGCAACAGAACTATTCGGACCATTCGGTTATGGATGGGGCTGTAATGTCACAGAAGAAAAACTGATCAATGGCGCCCCCATGTCAGAACCTATCTATGACGATAAAAATAAACAAATTGGGAGCCGATTCTTACGTGATTCTGACGGCACATTAATATGTGAACAAAATCACTCTATCAAAATTCTCTTTTGGTATCTGGTCGAATGTGACATTTGCGCTGAAATTGAAAGTTATGGTGCAACACCATACATGTACAGAACCAAATATGGAATTAAAACAGATGGAGAAGCCATCAAGAAATCACTCACCGATGCCATAAAGAAAGCGTTATCGATGCTTGGATTTTCTGCTGATGTATTTATGGGTATGCATGATAACCCTGAATATCTGGCCGACAACAACATTGAATTTGAAATCAAGGCCGCCAGTGATAAGGCCGAGGATCTAGTCAGATTACGCAAGGAACTAGACGATAAGTTCACCCGTAATACAGAAACTATGCGTACCGCTGTCAGCAAAAATGAAATTCGCGGCATAGCATCTACCCTTATCCGTGAATTAGGCATTCATTTAGACAACGCCAAGGCCAAAGGAGACAAGGATTACGAAAAGTACTTATCCGGTCGTCTGCGTCGCTTGAATGAAATAGAGAAAGAATGTTTAACTCAATTAGAGAAAGCAAACTAATGACTACAACCGCAATTGCATTAGCAGCAGATTATGAAAAATTACAACAGTTGGTAGAAACTGGCGAATTCTCGCCAGAAGATATCGCCGATACACTTGAAAGTATCGAATGTACTATCGGTGATAAACTTGATGCTATCATGATCCATGTTCGCAATATCGAAGGCCAAGCCAAGACTCTTGCTGATGAGTCTAAGCGACTTACTGACCGTAAAAAATCATTCGAAAGGCAAGTAAAAAACCTAAAAAAGTATGCCCTGGATTGTTTACTGAAAGCGGGAATGGATTCACTACGAACTACCAAAAACACGTTCACAGCCAGAAAAGGTCTTATGAATGTCATCATTGATGATGAGTCAAAATTACCTGATGAGTTAGTTGATGTGCAGACAATTACCGCCCCGGACAAAAAAGCCATCAAAGAAGCTATTGAAAACGGTATCAATGTACCAGGAGCTCATATTGAAATCGGTGAGAGAAACCTGCAAGTACGTTAATATTCATTACGTCCCACAAATACTGGGGCAATAAATAATATGGAGTGATTTATGGCTGCACGATTAGAAATCATTATCTCGTTTGATGAAAACCTAAATAAATACCAAGTAGAATGGATAACAGGAGAAAGTCAAGATATTACAGATGAAGAAAAGAAAATCATTGCTCAGTTAAAAAATAAATTACTGGCCTCAATGGAAAATGAATTAACTGGGAATAACCAACATTACCTCCATTAGATATTTAACATTACCTTAAATTAACACAAGGTAATAATGTCAGAAAATAAATCCCACAAGCATGTAGAATTTACGTTTGTATTTCTCGGCATGTATCTATTAGATGGAAAACAGCAGAAGAATGCAAGATTGAAGGTAAATTAAAAGAGACAGACCCATGTTAAGACATTCTCACAGCAAAAATGAAATTGTTAAATTAACGCTACCTGATGGTCGTAATGGGATCATCATTATCGATAGGAGTTGCAATGTACTCTATGATTTTCCGTTTGACGTCAAAATAATTCCAGTATCCAATTCTCAGGCTATCGAGAAAATGAGGGACCGAAAATGATATACGGTCTGTTTCTACTTGTATGTTCTTCGACAAACTGCCAGTACATTCCTTACAGCCATACTTACCCGGATGAAAAAAACTGCATAGCAGATATGGAGATGCAAAGTCCTGGAATTTTTGAGTGTTACCCATTGGAGCCATAATTCACACTCAAAACTGATTAAGCTTAATCAGAAATCAAGTAACATAATGAATAGCATGATGGTAAATCCACTGACCGGAGAACCATCATGCAACCCTGGCAACCAGGACAACAGTTATTAACCAACTTCGATATTAAATTGGGAAGATTAGCAGCCAGTGTCAAAAATACATCTTGCAATCAGGGTGATATTACCCGTGTTTGTGCTGTCGTTGATCTGATCATTATATCAATGATGAGGCAAAACCATGTGAGGTAAATAAATGGTGAATATTGAATGTGTTCCCATATCCGCTTATTGCTATGCAACAGGGGAAACAGTTGATGCAATTAATAAGCGCATTCAGCGCGGCGTTTGGCGTGATGGCGTACATGTATTGAAAGTTGAAGGTGTTAAGGAACGCTGGATTGATTTAAATGAGGTAGCTAAGTGGGCCAGGAAAAACAGTATAGTAAATTGCCCAGAGGAATTACAGTAAGGAAACATCGTTCTAGTGAAACTATAAATATCTCTTTTACATACAAGGGGGTTAAATGCCGAGAACCCCTCTCAAATCTAGAAGTGACACCCAAAAACATTAAATATGCCGAGCGCAAACTCGGCGAAATATATAATAAAATTGAACGAGATACTTTTATTTATGCTGAATATTTCCCTAATTCATCACGTTTAAAAATATTCGGAAATGTCAATAAAGGCAAAACAATAAAAGATTATTTAGATGAGTATTTAAAAATCTGTGAAACCCGCAATTTATCACCATCCACAATTAATGGATATAAAAAATGTAAAACTGCTCTATCTGAATTACATAAAATTCCCGTTGTAGAGCTAACACCAGCAATATTAAAAACTTGGATTCAAAAACGATCAACTGCTCTGAAAACAATCAGGAACAATCTGTCATTTTTACGAAGCGCCATAGATGAAGCAGTTACTGATTGCCTGATTAGTATGAATCCTGTGAATTTAGTCACAGCATCACGGTATCAAACTGAACGAATAGAAAACGATAACGAATATATTGTTGACCCTCTATCTCCTAACGAGGTTACTGCATTACTGTCAGCAGCAGGCAATAAACAAAAACAATGGGAAAATTTATTCCTTTTTGCGATACATACAGGGCTTAGAAGCTCCGAGTTATGCGCGCTTCGATGGCAAGATATCGACTTCATTGGCAAAACCGTACATGTCCAATCGGCACGAGTAGTAGGAATAATAAAAGGAACGAAGACAAAAGCCGGTACCAGAAAAGTTGAACTGGACACTAACGCTATGTCAGCCCTATTAAATCAGAAGGCATTCACCTTTATGAAAGGCGAAGTGGTCTTTGAGGACCCCAAAAAAGGTGAGGCTTGGGCAGGTGCAGATGCCATTCGTAAAAAAGCCTAGGTACCCACACTAAAAAAGGCGGGAATTCGGTATCGCAACCCTTATCAAACAAGGCACACATTTGCAACAAAGCACATCAGCCAAGGGGTTAATCTTTTCTGGCTTGCCGCTCAAATGGGGCATAAAGGCCCAGAGATGCTTTTCAGACATTATGGATCATATCTGAAGGAATATGATAGCAGCACATACAAACCTAAACAGGCCAGTGGTGAGACATGAAAGGAGCTGCAAAGGATACGCGGCGAAGATATTTCATAAAAATGTTATGTATAACAATAAGATGTAAAACAATTAACGCGGGTTCAACTCCCGCCAGCTCCACCAAATAAATCAAGGGGTTACGTGAGAACGTAGCCCTTTTTTCTTTGTCTATGTCCACTTTACGTCCACCCATTTTTATGAGCATACTCGACGAACAGACATAGTAGTGATCTCGCTGAAATTATTAGCGCAATCAGTAGATCACATAATGTTATGCCTGTCTCATTTTTTCTGGGGATTCCCCAGTGCAGAAACGAGGCTTAGGAATTTTCATGTGCTCTACTTACATAGATAACGCCTTTAAAACATGAACCGGATCTTTCTCTATTGCCTTCAACAAAGCTTTTGCGGGTCCGGTTGGTTCACGCCTCCCCTGCTCCCAGTTCCGCAGGGTTCCAACATTAACAGAAATTAGCTTAGCAAAACCGGTCTGACTTAAACCAGTTGCCTGACGAATATTCTTGACTTTTACTGCTTCAACGTGAGTTCCACGAGAGGCAGCACGTTCGCCGTTAATAATTTCGTTCATCTGTGTCATGCTTTCAGTTAGCCTGGAAAATAATTTACTATCCATTGTTACCACCCCTCATTTAGTGCTCTCAAGACTTTCTTTTCTGATTCACTAAGGTCATCCTTGATACCTTTTTTGTAAATCAACAACAGCCTGATATGTGAGACATCTACTTTATAGTAATAAATAATGCGCACACCGCCTCGCTTACCTTTACCTCCAGATGCCCATCTGACTTTACGTAAGCCACCAGTGTGTTGGATAACATCACCAGCAATAGGGTTGTCTGCAAGATATTGCTGAAACTCGCGATATTCACCTTCACTTAACAACTCTTTACAATCTTCAGTGAAGATATGAGTCTCAATAAATATCATGTCTCAGTGCGCCATTGGTGTATATTTTAAGTAATGATATACGCCTTGCCGGTATAAGTCAATGGCGCATATACAACATATTGTTGTAACCGAGGCTGCTCTCCTCTAATGAGCGATACATCTCGTAGCTTGACTTCAGCATCATCCCCCACAAACCAAATTAAAACAGACAGTTAAAATAGAACCCAATGTTGCAACTTATGGCGCTCAAGTTCCTCAGCAGCAATTTCTTCATGAAGATAGGTTACCAATTCTAAGGTATCATCTAAAGGAGGTTGATTTTTTTATAAAAAAGAGTGATTTTTAGCACACTACTATGGCATTAGGAGTTGATATGGACTTTATGAGCAGCACAATCCTTTCAGGGATTCTTTATGACGGTTTTGTCAAAGGGGCTAAAATCTCGGCCAGCTTTTTAAAAGAAAAATTGCAGGGATGGTTATTTGACGATGCTTTAATCGAAAAATTATCCGATAGACTAAATGACCTTGATTTAGATGAGTTAGGTCAGCATGCGATCAAAAAGCGTATTGATAACTCTCCCGAAATACTGCAATGCATGCAAGGTATTAAGCAGGAGCAAACTATTGGTTCTGTTAATCAAAACCACTATGGTACTGGTGATAATGTTGCGGGAAATAAAGTTATCAACAACGGGAAATAATGGAAAAGCAAATTCATACTGGATCAGGGGATAATGTTGGCAATAACAAAATTGTCAACATTATTAATAGCATTGAACCTAAAGATATTAGAAGGTTCATTGATGATTTAATGCACGACATTTCTTACAGAAAGATATCCGAAGCTGAAAAGAAGATAAACGCCATTACAAATATTGATGCACTGGACAATAATGTAAAATCAATATTAAATGCATTGAAGGTTAAAATTTCCTTGGTTCAAGGAAAGACGGATTTACCTAAACAAGAAATACAAGTCCTTCTGAGAAACCCAGCATTGAGTAATGAAGTTAGAGACGCAGTTCTCTCAATACTCATTCACCTAGAATCCCACGTTCAACTCGAATCTGCTCGAGAGAGATATCTTTTCACAGAATTGAAGGGACCATATTCTAATGAGGTTTTTTTCGAACACTTAGCAACTATTGATGAAATTAACTCATCATTTAATAGCTCAGAAAAATTAAATTTTTTAGAGCAAGAGATTATAGGTCTGATCCGAGGCTCATTGAGAAATAGAGATTTTAAAACGGCATATGGCATTAGTGATTATCTAAATAAAAATTACCCATCTGAAAACTCGATGTTTTTCATGCTTCATTGCGAAACACTTTTATTTTTAAAAGAAATTAAGAATCGACATATTCTTTCATTTGATAAAAAACAAAAAAATCATATTGACAGTTTAGTTAGTACACTTCTAAAGAATTTTGCATCAGATATACCTCGTTATACATCACCGTTAATAAATCAACTTTATATTACTAACTTTACTGATAGAAAGCTGCTTGAACTTGCTCAGAAATATTTGAATAAAATATCAGAAGTAAGTCCCAAATGTGCCGAAGTTATTTCAAAAATAACTAATAGAACAGCCTTGCAAAATACAAAATTTTCTTTACCTAAAGAAATAAAAAGTATTGAGACATTCTCTGAACTTGACGAGTTATTAAAAACTGATTCATTTGATAAAACCTTACTAGCTGACTGGAGAGGTGATGGAGGAAAAATTAGCACTAACGATAGTTACATTAACGCCCTCCTCGAACTCCAGGTTTCTGTTTGGTTATGTATTCCTCAAGATAAAAAAGCCATTTTTGATTTAGGGAAACAAGCTGAAGAATTCTTGAATTTTGACGCAACTCGATACAAGGAAATAAACCCATCCAACTTAATTTTTTTATGCGAAAGATTTATGGACTTAAGTCTTCCGCTAATTGCAGTAAAGTACCTACAACCTATATTACCTGACGAACCATGGTTGTCTCCACTTTTAGAAAGTTTATTACAAGCTTTATATTTAAGTGACCAAAATGATCTTTTTTTCAAGAAACTAGCCCTGTTTTCAGATGATGAAAAAAGTGAGTTAGTATGGTTGCTAGAAGCTCAGGCATATGAGCGCTTACAAAAAAACGATGATGCCATTAGAGCAATCCAAGCAGCAATTAAACTAGAGAATAAAAATGCTTACTCATGGGATTTGCTATTAAATTTATACCAAAATAAGAACATAAGTAAAATTGATTTAACTAATATGGTCATGGGAATTCCAGAAGAGATTTTTTCCACATACCACGAATCAAAGATCCCTTTATTAAATAGCATAGCAAAATTTGTAGACCATAATATTTCCGAGAGAGTTTTAGTAGACTGGTTTGTAGTAAACCCCAATAAATTGGCAAAATATCTTATAGATATTCATCATAACTCCTTGATGTTTCGCTCTGAGGTAAACAAATTTGTATACTTGCCAAGATTTTGCATTAAAGGGGTCGAATTTGACGATGGATTTAGAAAACATAAACGCATCTTAGTAAAGGATATAGTAACTGAGCACCCTCTATTTCTTAATGTGAATTCGCCATTAGGAAAGGTAATAGAAAAATTAGCGATCGGGGAAACCATCGATGATCCTATGCTTGGGGAATTAACCCTTACAGATGAAACTCCTGCATTTGTCGCTGCATATCAAGCAGCGATAAAAATAAGAGATCAAAATAATGATGGATCAGACGCATTTAAATTATTTGAATTACCGCCTAATGATGATGATTTTCTCCCATATTTTGAAAAAATTTTACTCCGCTACTCTAATAAACCCTCCCAACACAATCCTATACTTCTAAACCCTAACATTCCGCTCTGCATGAGGGGCAACCTCACACACTCTGGCGATTATTTTCGCGCAGCATATTTTCATCTAACATCAAAAGAAACAACGCAATATATAAATCTATATGATCAAGGCATAATCGACCCACATAAAGTGATAGTTGATATATATACATCTATCTATCTTTCTCTGATGGGTTTTATTTCAATAATTGTAAAAAAATCCATCACCATTGTAATATCAAATTACACCAAAATCACTTTGGAAAATTGGATTACAAATATAACGAGAGAAGATTATCTTTCATTTGATATCACCACTCTTGGAATACAACGGATTACGGCAGAAGACATTCGAAAAAATCTTTATGATTTCATTCAGGAATTACAATTGCTACTTAGCATTGCAGAAGATGAAAATCTCAATGTCGTAGACACCCCTGAAAACCTTGTGAAAATAAAGGACTTAATAGACCCAACTATTTTTTCTACGATTCAACTTTCGTATGCAAATGAAATCCCCTGGCTAAGCATTGATCATTTACTTTGTATATTAGCTCAGAATTCAGATTTCCCAGTGGCGAATATGGATAATTTCTTAAGGGAGATCATAAACTCATCAACTTATAAAGAAAGAAAAAAAAGCATTTTTATTAGTTTGATCTGTGGTCTTTCTGTTCCTGTCTTCTATAAAGATATAGCTATATTAAGTTGTTCTCATGAGAAAAATGATATTTATTTTGTTGCAAAATTCATTGAAAAGCATAAGTTCCCTAATAACACTTCTAGTGAAGCCTTGAACTTTCTTTCAGAAATAATGAGAAATGTAATAATAAAAGCATATTTAGATAGAGATATTTTGATTGGGGGACGTTCTTCTAATCCAATTTATGATGGGTATGAAGAATATGTTTTTAATGTTTGCTGCCATACAGCAACTTTATGCCTCGAAGGAAAGACCGCAGAAGCAAGAGTTGCATTGCTAATTTCAGAAACTCTAAAACCTTTTTACCATATTGTTTCTTTCCGAAAGTTAGTTTTCAATTTAGCAACATCATTTTCAACTGGTCATTTCTTAGATATAGAAGCTATCAATAATGAACTCGAGAAAATCATTACAATTCGAAACGATACTACTGACTCACCGAGTGACACTCGAATATAAATAAAACAACACAGTCTCTCACAGCAAATTGGGATAACAGCGTTACGATTAAAATTAAGCCTCCACTTTCTTTTATTGAAGAAACTATAGCAAAACATCCAAAACTGAAATCATACAATCAAAATATTTTCAAATATATATTATTACACTGAACTGTCCCACAATCTGAAGAATACGAGGACTCATTTTCTATTGGAAATATTTAACTAATGAGAACAAATAGTTTACAGAAATTAAGAAAGCCACTAAATGGTATCGAGTTGTAATCAAACAAGGAAGAAGGCTTTACATGCTTCAAAGTGCTCTTTTAGGTCAAAACCATCTGATTGTAATTAACCCTGACTTGCAAAAGAAAATTTCGGAAGTTATAGGCTACAAAATTGACAGGACGTTATCATTACATCCAATTAGATCTACACTATTTTTTCATTGGAACGTTACCCAGTAGCGAATATTCAACAAGAAAAAGCTCAGTATATTCCACTTGCTTTTTGCAATAACTGGCCCTTAACTTTGGTTATATTTATACTCCAGCGTTGTAATGAATCAAACTGATTACTAGCTAATGAATGGCGCATACAACGAGTCTGTGTAGTATATTTATGCAACTTCTTCATGTAATCGTTTAAAATGTTCCCTTTCAAATGAAGAGCTTTTAACATACACATCAATGACCGTGTAACTAATATACATTGAGTTCATTTTATCTACTCATCTGTCAAGCGACATAAGCATATTGCCTACTTTGTTTATTGTTTTCTCATAAGTTTTTTTAAACATTTTTGGTAACCTGTACACTGGCATTAAAGACTCCCAAGCAATCGTTTAATAGCCGATATCCGTACAATATCAAGTGATTGAGTAAATAATGTGAACGTATATAAAAATATCTGGGTTTAATTAAAACTGGGATGAATTTGTTAATCTTGTATTTTCAATTTGAAATCTGGATGTTACTATTCAATATATTAACTCAATTATATCAGGAGTATTACCAATGCTAAAATCTATCGGAGTTGTCTTAATTTCAGCTATTTTAAGCGGATGTGGAACCTTTGGCTCTCGTGTAACTCACGGCTATGAATGCAAAGTCTACCCAGCAACTCAATTTGATATACAAGGTATTAAGGAAGGCTACCCATTTTCAAGTCTGATAGACCTTCCATTCTCTATAATCACAGACACACTTATACTTCCGTGGGATACTCATCGTTTATATACTGATGAAATATGCAAAAAACCACACCCTTAAAAAACCATGCTAAATTATATTAATCAACACCCGCTAAAATAAGCTAAACCGGATGAAGCAACTCTTCTATACCCAATGGATTTCAAGATGCATCGCGACGGCAAGGGAGCGAATCCCCGGGAGCATAGAGAACTATGTGACCGGGGTGAGTGAGTGCAGCCAACAAAGAGGCAACTTGAAAGATAACGGGTATATAAAACTCAGAATAAAAGCCATGCTAACAATCCATACTCAGGTTGATACCACTTCAATAATAAACAGATTTCCTACACAAAAATTCTTTACGTTCCCCGTTTTTCCGTCAATCTCTATACCTAATAGATTTCGAGTTGCAGCGCGGCGGCAAGTGAACGAATCCCCAGGAGCATAGATGACTATGTGACTGGGGTGAGTGAACGCAGCCAACAAAGCAGCAGCTTGAAAGATGAAGGGTATAGATTAATAAATTCACTCCTTAAAGCGTATAAATGCCATTTGATATAATGCTCTATTCAGATATAAGCATATTTTACGTATTTATTATCTACCATCTTTCTAAGCCGTAGTCTTTTCTCCCTCATACCCAACCAGATAATAGCGGACAATGGTTAATTTAAATTATAACGAGAATCCCATAAGAACTGCTCCCTATGTATCGATTGATAGCCAATATTATGGAAGCAATTCACCAAATAGATTTCAATATAATTTCTCTTCAATTCCAAAGCTAAAATATATTAATTCTTCTCTGTAATAACACATTACTTAATATCCTATTGCGAACCAATATGAACCTAAAACGTCACGCCCAATCACAGCACTGGTAGCATTAAATCCATAAACTGTTGAATAGTTATCCAGAGGAGTACCATTAGTATAGACACTAACTTGCATAGATAAGCATGCTGTAGGAAACGGGATTGGATAGGTTATTGTAATTTGTCCAGGGCCTCCTTTCGGATTATATCCCCATTGATAAATTATTCCGGTATCGCCACATTTCCACCAACCGTTCACAGCTTTCAGGGCAGTATTTTCAGGGATATTAATCATGAATTCTCCTTAAGGTTAATAATTAATATTTTCTTCAAAAGAGATCTACCAACTAAATCATTTAATTACATAAATCATGCATTGATAATACCATTTAACTATAGTAGACATTAAATAAATCATGATGAATTATTTTTATCGCTAATAGTGATTAACCATTACTGGGAAATTAATATTAATAAATAGTTTTGAAGACAAAAAATATGAAAAGTTATTTATTAATAATATCATAAAACTACCTTAAAACTTCCTACTGTTTCACTTGTGTGATGTCCCGCAACACCTGCCTATAAATATGGATGTAATAATACAAATAAAAAAATTTTATTTTAACTTTCACAATATTAATATGAAATGAATGTATCTCCATTCAAAAAAATAATAAAAACAATATATTGACAGATGGAATATCAAAAAATCAATATTGAATCATTCATCGTTATTAATAAATAATAATTATTTACCCATCCTTTGTCACAAATCCACCGGCGTTACTTCAACAGATTTTCAACGATACAACAAAAAATTATACGAAAAGGGAACTTATTACCTACTATTAAACATAATTAGTAACTCAGATAAACTATTGGACTCCAATAAACCCCTGATGAGGTATCAACTATGAAAAAGTTATCAGCTTGCCTTTTAGCGTTAAGTATTGCCACCTTCTCCTCTAACTCAGCATTCGCAACTATCTGTTTGCAAAGCGATAAGCCACTGACCAAATGTACTCAAGTATGCGGACCAATAGCTCTTTATAGTATTTTTTTCTCAATAGCTTGCTTCTAAATAAATCAATAGCAAGTAAAAGTGACAGGAGTAATTTTATTCTTGTCACTTTACTATATGGTTATTACTTTCATTCATAATGATATATCTTTACGCAGATCAATTATTTTAATGATTACTGATCGCCCAGCACACTAAGTAAATCTAATAGCAACCAATATAAGGACATAATTAAAGCTATTTTTCTGCCTATTTAAGTTTATTATTTCTTAAAATCATACTCATAAATAATCAATAAAATAGCCAAAATATTAAACAGAAACACAATTTTCAAAAATTTTTATTAATGGCTGATAGTTACATTGATAAGCAGAAATATTCGCGTCAATCCACTGCTTAGCATTTATAGATTCAAAAGAGATTTTATACCCACAGTTTATAACAATATATTCAAATAACAACCTCTGAGTTCGCCCATTTCCTTCTCTAAAAGGATGAATCACATTTAATTCTGCATAATATTCAGCAAGTTTTTCAATAAGCTTCTGATGATGTAATCCCTCAAGATAATTTTCATTCTCTAACATATTAAATATCCTATTCCCTTCTATCTCAATACATTTAGCATGACAGAAACGGGTATCCCCTTTAGATATATCAATTATTCTTAGCTGACCAGCCCAATCATACAAGTCAGAAAATATCTGTTTATGAAGTTGACACCAAAAGGCTAAATCGTAAGGTGGTTCCTGGAATGAAATATTTAATATAGCAAGTTCAGTGAGTTCCCTTTCTGCCTGCTCAAGCACAACAGGATCACGAATACCTAATTTATTAATAAGTGTATCTATATCCGGATATGTGTAGGGATCTTGCCCTGCTCCATATTTATCTATCATAATTACCTCATTGTAAACTATATTTTCTAATTAGTTTATCTTTAAGATTTTTTTGCTCTTTCGGTGTTTCAGGCAAACTATTCATAACAATATTCATTCCTTCGAGACGCATACTATCTCTATAGTTTTTTAATTTTACACTGTCAAAATAATGTTTTTTTTCATTATAAGTTGTCATTATTGTTTTTCTATTCTTTTGATTTCTAATATCTTTCTCTTGCTGACGGGAGTATTTAAACTTAGCCAGATCCAAATTGACCAGTTTACCATTAATCGCCTGACCACTTTCAAATATCCCCCAAGAAATAACTTCAAAATAACTGACCTTCCCATCCCTAATACGGTTAATCTTTACTTCTAACTCTTGTTGCAATATTTGCAAGACCTGTTGCACCTTACGCTCAGATATCCCTGTCGCTTCTACAATTGAACGCGTATTAGGATGATTTAATTTAGTCAAGGCCGCCATAACAGCTAATTCATATTTCATTTGAATTTCCAAGATACAATCTATGCAACTGTAGTATAAAACATCAAAGTAATGAAAACCAGAAAAGAGAATAGCGCTATTATTGACGAATCCGGTAAAGTACATGTTCATGAAGCAGGTGCCCATTCGGTAATGAAGGATGCAAGAAAGTATTTTCATCTTTCACCATGCCAAGCCGCTCCATAACTTTTTGAGATCGCAAATTAGAAATTGTCGTAAATGCAACTATTTCCTCAAGTTTTAATTGAGTGAAAGCGAAATCCAAAGTTTTACGTGCAGCTTCACTGGCATAACCTTTACCCCAAAATGGCTTATCAAGACGCCATCCAATTTCGACACAAGGTGAAAACGGTAATTCCGCCACAGGAATATTCAAACCAACAAAACCAATAAAATCCCCGGTTTCTTTCAGCTCCACAGCCCATAATCCCCAACCTCCCTGTTGCTCAAATCTCTGGATAATCGTATCCACCATCGTATTACTCTGTTCCGCCGTCAAAGTGGCAGGAAAATATTCCATGACTTCTGCGTTACTATTCAAATGGCAAAATGGTAATCTGTCTTCTTCTCTCCATGCACGCATAATTAATCTGTCTGTCTCCAACATCACAATCATATTCTTCTTCTCCCAATATTAGTTAACAAACAGGATACTTACCATGCAACAAACCACATACTTCAATTAGAGTGATTAAAACAATTAAATAGATAGATTGCTATAGTAAACAAAACTAAAGAGAAAATAGAGCAACTCGTCAAAAGCTAACAGGGAAGGCCCGTGCTGGAAGGATCTGAATCAGATATCACACGGGCCCGGTTTATCAGGCACTTGTTTTTACCGTGGCCTTATCTTTAGATTTATCATTGTTGGTATCTTTTATTGGTACGACACGTTCGGATGCAGTTTTGTTTTCAACCTGTTCCGATTGCCCAAAAAACAAGCCTCCACGTTTGATGGACATACTACTGCAACGACTGATTCCACGCAGCTCACCATGTTCAAGAATATCCAACGTCGCTGCACAACAGGTTCCTTCAACATCGCCATCAATAATGATTTCCGGCGCGCTAAGTTCACCTTCAACCCGTCCAGCGTGCATAATGCGGATCGCGCCTTCTTTCACCCGGATATTGCCAATCACTTTGCCCCAGATCTGTATATCGCCTTCTACATCAATATCGCCCTTAAATACCGAGCTTTTGGCAACAATAGTACAACGACGAGCTTCTGCACTAGCGTTCTTTTTATCATCAACAAATTGAGACGCGGGTTCAACAGCCGTTGCCTCTGATTTTTTTCCAAACATAGTTTTTAATCTCGACCTCATGTGAATAAAGCAAAATATTAGCGCCAAAAAAGAGAGAATCGCGGTCACTGCACAGCCAAAAAGATTACCAGCCAGATAGAATCCCAGAGCAATGCTCCACATGATCCATATACAGCTCAAAAAAATGTTGTCCGAAAAACGATGTTTTGCCATGTTTGTTCACGTTTTTGTTATTTTTCATGCTTTTTTCGTTAGAAAATACAAAACCAAAATCGCTATTTTAACAGAACAGATAACTATCAATGCTAAAAGAAAGCGAGTATTTACGACGTTATTAAACGGTTAAAAACCTATATTCATTCTTCAATAACAATTAACAAAGAGAAATTAGCATTAAAATAGAGACTCTATTTTTACAATTGTTAACATAAACCAAAAATAAAGTCACGCTATTAATGTTTAATTTTATTTACAAATAATATACCATAAGAATCTTTCTCAATTAATATCCACTGATATTTATCTAACAAACATATTGCTTATTTATACAAAAAAATTAATTTATTAATTTCATCAATATTATTGCTTGATAAAAATAAAATTAAAATTAATATCCGATAAATCAATTTATCTTTATGAATAAATGATTCAATTATAAGATCATAAGACTAATTATAAATTGGATAAATCACTAAATTATTCATTTAAAATTATTGCATAGAATAATGA